>JBAZRS010000376.1:0-5838 GCA_041662825.1 Victivallales bacterium
CGAATATTTCACGTGCCCGTTTTTCAGGAGGAATCAAATCAAACTCCGGCTCCGCCCCTGAGAGCCATTTTTGAAGGTCGCCGACATTTATCCAGCGCTTATCCCCGTCGAATGAGGCCGCCGCCGGCCCGAAACCGAGATATTTGTCGCCGTACCATATTTCCAGGTTGTGCCTGCATTCGAAACCTCGTTTCGCATAGTTGGAAATCTCGTAGCGGCGGAAGTCGTGCTTCCTGAGGAAGCTTCCGGCGAGATTCCACATCTTTATGGAATAGTCGTTAGTCGTCAGTCGTCGGTCGTCAGTTGTAAAATTTTGAGGATTTTTTGTCAAGAGCGTTCCCTCCTCATAAGTCAAAGAATATGCGGAGATGTGTTTCAGGGGAAGGGAGACTGCCTTTTCAAGATCGTCTTGCCAGTCTTCGGGTGACTGTCCCGGTATGGCGTAAATCAGGTCGCATCCGATGTTGCCGATTCCGTTCTTTGTCAAAAGAGATATAGCCTTTCCGATTGTGGAAACGGAACCCTGTCTTCCCAGGATTTTCCGGAACAGGGGATTGAACGACTGGATTCCCAGGGAGACCCGGTTTGCGAATTTCGCAATTATCCGGGCTTTCTCCGGGGTCAGTGTTTCGGGGTTGCATTCAATTGAAATTTCCGCAGATGCGGAAATTTCAAAAAAGGAATTAATCAATGAGAAGAGTTTCAGGAGATTTTCCGCAGACAGGAAAGTCGGGGTTCCGCCGCCGATGAATACACTGTCGAGTTTTCCGCAGAGATGTGACGAGCTTTTGAAATCAAGGGCCAGTTTTTCCAGATATGAATCTATGTCGGAATCCCTGGGGGAGGGGAGCGAATAGAAAGCGCAGTATCCGCATTTCGATGCGCAGAAGGGGACGTGGATATAGAGCCGGTTAATCATATTGCCATATTGATGATTGGATGATAAGCACTTGTGTTCACGCAAATGCAATGACGTGCAGATTCTATCTTTGCTTATGCATTTTGTCAAGGTTCTGGGGCTTTAAATCCAGTAATGCTTCAGTCTTTATCCGGATACGGACTGTTAATTAAAAGTGACGCATGATATCACCCTGAATGCCGCTTTGTTAGTGCCTGCTTGGGAGTAGCGCGGGTCTATCTGACCCGCGTCTCTCGGGTCAGATAGACCCGAGTTACTTTAATCGTATGGGAAATTCAAATTTCTTATGTGGAGTGCCGAAGTTTACCTGCCTTTGGCAGCGCCTTTGGCGACCAGGGCTTGCTTCAGCCTTAGTTGGAGCCTGGCTCGAATAAGGTATAATAAGAACACCCCTTACGGGGTTAACTACAAACAAACACATTAGTTTTGAGGCTAATTCGTTCATAGTCAAGCTCGCAAGAGCTGCTCCAGGAAACCTTTTCGAGCAATGTCTAGCTAGCGGAGCTCCTGTCCCGGCGTAGTCCGCCGCGGAGCCTGTCGGACGAAGACGGATGCTCTGCGTCGGATGTTTCGCATCAAGAGGAAAAAGTTGCTTCCGGCCGCCCAATTGAAGAAATGAAGACTGACGTTTTACTGAATCCCCGCCTGATAACGTTAAAATGAAGGTTTGACCAGTGTTATCTTGCTGGCAACTTAATCTTTTATAATGCTTTTGAAGTGATAAGTTATATTGAGTTGTAAGGCACACCCTAAGGGAACCTCTAAAAATTCGCATTTGGCGCGTTGCGGAAGATTTTTGAAAGCTCAAAAAGAATTTCTGAAAGTAGGCGTATCAGTAGATACGCCGAGAGAAGAATATTCTTCTTTGAGCCAAAAAGATCCGCAACCCGAAGGGAGACAGATTCTTATGGATTCCGCCTTCGTCGCAAATCCAGTCACAGCCCGCAATGAGGCTGCTCCTGGCGTTTGCTCCTTGTCGGTTCTCCATAATCTCCTGTCTCGCACCATATGCCAATTTTTAGAGGTTCCCCTAACTGGGGCCTGCCCGAAAAGAGGGTAGCACAGACATTCCTGTCTGTGGCGGAATAAGAAATTTGAACCCACAGACAGGAATGTCTGTGCTGCTTTTCAAGATGAATTACATTTTGGGATTACCTTTTCGAACAACGTCTAACTGCAATCACTTTCAGATACAACGGAATAATAACATGGCTGAAGAAAAGAACATTGATACGGCAAGCCCGGGCCTGCGCGAAGAGGCGGTGCAGACGATGCAAGGCGGAGAACGGCGTTTTAGCGCACTGGTTGAGAATCTCTCGGAGGCGATTGCTTTGCTGGGCCCGGACGGGAGCTTTCTTTACGCCAGTCCGTCAGTCTCCCGCATCAACGGTTATCCGATGCAGGAATTCATGGGGAAAAGCGCCTTTGAGATCATACATCCCGACGACCGGGCGCTTGTTGCGCAGCATTTCCAGCAGATTCAGCAGAGTCCGGGAGCGAGTACCGCCCTTCTGATTCGTCTCCAGCACCGGGACGGTTCCTGGCGCTGGATTGACGCCATGGCGACGAACCGCCTGGAAGATCCCGCTATTGGCGCGATCATCATCAACTACAAGGACATCACCGACCGCAAGCAGTCGGATGATGCGTTGCGCGATAGCGAGGGGCGCTATCGCGGCTTGTTCGAAAACATGATCGAGGGGTATGCTTATTGCAAGATGATTTTCGAGAACGGTGAAGCGCAGGACTTCATCTATCTTGCCGTTAATCCTGCGTTTGAAACTTTGACCGGTTTGCGGAATGTAATCGGCAAAAAAGTCAGCGAGCTTATTCCCGGCATATGTGAGTCTGATCCGGAAATATTTGAAATTTACTCTCGAGTATCCATAACCAGCAAGCCTGAACATTTTGAAATATACCTTTCCTCCTTGCAGATGTGGTACTCCGTTTCGGTATACAGCCCGGAGCACGGATATTTTGTCGCCGTGTTCGAAATGATCAGCGAGCGCAAGAGGGCGGAGAAGGCGTTGTGCGAGAGCGAGGAGAGGCACAAGGCGATACTCAAGACTGCCATGGACGGATTCTGCCGGGTAGATCTGCAGGGGCGTCTGCTGGAAGTTAATGAGGCCTATTGCCGGATACTCGGTTATCGCGAGGATGAACTGCTGGCCATGAGCATTCCCGACTTGAAAGTCGCCAAAACGTCTGTCGAGTTTGACACCCGCATGCAAAGGATCATAGCGCAGGGAGAGGACCGCTTTGAGAGCCAGCACCGCCGCAGGGACGGGAGCATTGTCGAAGTGGAAATCTCCGTCCAGTATAAGCCGGAAGACGGTTGCATGGTTGCATTCCTGAGAGACATTACCGAGCGCAAACAGTCGGAAACCCTCTTGCGGGTCCAGCACGAGCTGTTTCTGAAACTGAGCTCCGTCCGCGATCTGCCCGAGACGCTGCGCTTATGCCTGGATGCCGCCCTGCGCGTCTCCGGTTTGGATTGCGGAGGCATTTATTTGATCGATGAAACTGGCGGGATGCGGCTTTTGCAGTCCACGGGGCTTTCCGATGACTTTGCCAAGGCGGTAAGCTACTATCCCAACGATGCGGCGAACATACAATCGGTTATAGAGGGTGTGCCACGGTATATGAGTCACACCGAGCTGGAGATGCAGCTGAGAGAGAGAAAACTCTCTGAAGCATTGCGGTCGGTGGCGATAATCCCCATCTGGAAAGAACAGCGGATCATCGGCAGTATTAACGTGGCCTCTCACTCTTTGGACGAGATTCCCGTGCGCTACCGGGCGGCGCTGGAAAACATTGCCTCTAGCGTCGGGTTGCTCATCGGCCGGGCGAAGGTGGATGATGAGCTGGTCTGCGCAAAAGCTGAATGGGAGCGCACCTTTGACGCGGTTCCCGACCTGATCGCATTGATCGACAGGGATTACCGCATCATCCGGGTGAACCGGGCCATGGCGGCACGGACGGGATGCGATGCCCCGCAATTGGCGGGGGCTCGCTGTTATGAAGCCGTACACGGCCTGGCTGCGCCTCCGGATTACTGTCCGCACGCCAAACTGCTGGCCAGTGGCAAAGAGGAACGTGCGGAAGTTGCGGAGAAGCGGTTGAACGGAATCTTCGATGTCATCGTCACCCCGCTCTGTGACGAAGCCGGACTGCTCACGGGCAGTGTTCACGTCGCCCATGACATCACCGAACGCAAGCTGGCGGAGAAGGCGTTGAGTGAATCAGAACATGAGAAGAGACTGATTCTTGATAATGCCAGTGAGCTCATTGCCTATCATGACACCGAGCAAAACCTTGTTTGGGCTAACCAGGCATATCAGACTGCAACGAAGCCTCTAGCAGAGCTAAAGGGCAGAAAATGTTATAGTTGCTGGGGACTTGAGAGACTGTGCGTCAACTGCCCGGTTAGCGAATCAATTCGAACAGGTGAGCCTCGGGGCGCGGAGTTAACGCCTCAGAACCAGCCGCATTGGTCTGCGGATCAGTGCTCATGGCTTGTCAGGGCCGCGCCTGTCAAAAATAGTGCCGGCATAGTCATCGGCGCCATTGAAATCGCGCACGACATCACAGAGAAGAAGCGGGCGGAGGAGACACTGAAAAACAGGGAAGCTCTGTTAAGTTCAATGGGTAAAATGGCAAGGGTGGGTGGATGGGAGTTAGATGTTGAGACAGGCAAACAGGTATGGACCGATGAAGTGTATGCCATCCATGAACTTGATATGAACTATCAGCCTACGCGCCATCTTCCAGGCCCATTATAGAACTGGCAGTGCAGCGAGCCATTGATTTCGGTGAGCCATATGATTTTGAATTGGATTTTATCACAGCCAAAGGCCATAAGTTGCGGGTTCATTCTATTGGCAAGGCGCATCTGGAAAACGGTAAAACCATAAAACTTTCCGGAACATTTCAGGACATCACGGATCGCAAGCGGGCGGAGGAAGAACTTCAGGTTTCCCATGATCAGTTGCGGGCGCTGGCCGCCAGGTTGCAGACCGTGCGGGAGGAGGAGCGCACCCGCGTCGCTAGGGATATCCATGACGTGCTGGCCCAGGAATTGACCAGGCTGAAGATCGACCTGGTCTGGCTGCAGGGCCGATTGCTCAAATCCGGAAAGGCCGCTGCTCCGGAAGCCTTGGCGGTCCGGGTTGGAGAAATGACCCGGATGGCGGATGCTGCGATCCATTGTGTGCAGAGGATTGCCACCGGTCTGCGGCCGGCAGTTCTGGACTCGCTGGGACTGAGCGCCGCCGTAGAATGGCAGTCCCGGGATTTCCAGGATCATTCCGGAATTCAATGTAATGCAAATGTCTCGGCGGAGGAGTTGCCTGTGGAGAGTGATGTTGCAACCGCCGTTTTCCGCATCCTTCAGGAGAGCCTGACCAACGTGCAACGGCACGCAAATGCCACCCGGGTTGATATTGTTCTGCGGGAAGAATCAGGACAGCTTCTTCTCAGGGTTCAAGACAACGGCTGCGGCATTCCTGCAACTGCGCTGGGCAATCCCATGTCCATCGGCCTGACGGGCATGAAGGAACGGGCGCTGCTGCTGGGCGGGCACTTTGAAATATGGAGCCGGCCTGAATCTGGGACAGCGGTTGAAGTCCGCCTGCCGCTCGAGAATAACGGGAGCGTTGATTGTGTAAAAAATAAGGAATTTCAAAGTGGGAACGCCGGCATCTTTCCGGCATATTAAGAGCCACCAGGATGGTGGCGTTCCAAAAGAGTTGCCGCATAATTTAACGTATAGGAATTTCAAAGTTTATGGAAATCCAGCATTTGTTTTTGAGCTTTATCTTATGCGAATTGCGAGATTCGCACATGGAGTGCGGCAATTTATTGCCGCTTTTAATGACGGAATTTATTCCGTCCCATGGGAAGGTAATCTCGCGAAATGA
>JBAZRS010000377.1:0-5834 GCA_041662825.1 Victivallales bacterium
TCGAAGAGCCCTTCTTCGTCCTCGCCACCCAGAATCCGATTGAACAGGAGGGCACCTACCCTCTCCCGGAAGCGCAGTTGGACAGGTTCATGTTCTTCATAAAGGTGAACTACCCGTCAAAGGACGAGGAGCTTGCAATCGCCAAGACGACCACCGGCGGAACCAAGACCGAGTTGAAAAAAGTCATCAATGCTGAAAAGATAATTTTCTTCCAGAATCTTGTCAGAAGGGTGCCGGTGCCCGAACACATCTACGAATATGTCGTCAACCTTGTCAGGAAAACGCGGCCCGACTCGCCGGATTCACCCGAATGGCTCAAGCCCCTCGTGACATGGGGCGCGGGTCCGCGCGCAGTCCAGTATCTCATTCTCGGTGCAAAGGCGAGAGCCGTCCTGAACGGCAGCTATCTCGTGAGGCAGGAGGACATCGACAGCGTAGCAAGCGGGGTGCTCACACACAGGATACTCCTGAGCTTCCACGCCGAAACGGAAGGCGTCACAACAGAGGACATCATAAAACGGCTGACCAGTGAATCAGAAACCCATAAATGAATTCAGGGGCGAAAGCCGCCACGATTTCCTTGACCCGCAGGTGCTTGCCAGGCTTTCCAAGCTGAACGTCGTCGCGCGCGGACTTGTCGAGGGCAGTTTCACCGGCATGCATAAAAGCCCGCACAGGGGCTCAAGCGTGGAATTCGCACAGTACAGGAAATACGTGCCGGGCGACGACATAAGGAACGTGGACTGGAAAATATACGCCAAGACGGACCGTTTCTACATTAAGGAATACGAAGCCGACACCAATCTCAGGTGCCATCTTGTCGTCGACTGCAGCTCTTCAATGGGATTCAAAGGCAGGCACGGCAGCAAGCTTGACTACACAAAACGCATGGCTGCGACCCTCGCACAGCTCCTCATCCTCCAGGGAGACGCCGTCGGACTCCAGTGCTTCAATGAAAAAGTGACAAAGGACATTCCGGCAAGAGGAAGCCCGAAGCATCTGCGCAACATCTTCGGAATCCTGTCCGAAGTGAAACCTGAAGGTAAGACCAAGATTGTGGACGTCCTGCACCACCTCGCGGAAAAGATCAGGAAACGGGCGATGATTATCGTGTTCTCGGATTTCTTCACAGACATAGAGGAGATACTCGACTGTTTCCAGCACATGCGCTTCAGGAAACACGACCTCGCGGTTTTCCATCTCCTGGATCCCGAAGAACTCAATTTCGACTTTGACCGTTCGATCCGATTCCTTGACATGGAATCATCTTTTTCAATAGTCACCGAACCCGCCATAATCAAAACAGAATATCTGAAGGAATTGAATCATTATCTTGACAGGATGATGCTCGGATGCAGGGAATTCCATGTCGATTACAGGTTCACAAACCTATCCCGGACATATGATTCCATATTGTCGGAATTCCTGCTGTCCAGACAGCGGAAGTGAAGCCAAAATACCAGTTATCAGTAATCAGTGACCAGTAATCAGTTATCAGTTATCAGAATGGACCGGGAATGAGATTCCAAAGATTTTACACCGATTACTTTCTTCCCGCATCCTCCAGCATTTGAGGTTGTCTGCAATTGCCGCCCATCCCCCTGATAAACTATCTCATCGGCATCTATGCTCGTTCATTATGAAAAAGCTATAGGGATTCCTGCATGAATCTGTATGCGCGTTTGCCGCCGATACGGTGACGCCCCTCGAAAACATCAATCTCGAGATTTGCTTCCTGCGCCCACACTTGATATGCCCGGTGCGCTTTTTCATATTGTCTCTTGACGGAATCGATCGGAAAAATACAGTCGCGGGTTCCGGCCTGGATCAACAGGCGACGCGGGGCTATCAGTCCGGCAAGGTCGCTGATATCGCCAAGCTTGAGCAGTCCCGGCACATAGTTGCATGGGCAATGCTGCACACCGAGAATGCTTTCGCGAAATCCGCAGAAATAACCGCTGACCACAGAACTCTTGATTCTTGGGTCAACTGCCGCATGAAAGAAGGTCATCATTCCGCCGCCGGAAATCCCCATTGCGCCAATACGTGTGCCGTCAACTTCTGAAATGGATTGCAAGTAGTCGGTAAGCCTGAGCGAATCGCGTATGCGCATTCCCAGAATACTCAGTCCTAACATGGCAGCCCAAGCCGCGCTGTTTTCGCAGGTGGTAGGGGCCGGCATCCTGACCTTTCCGGCATTAAGCCCGCTGAAATCGGTCTGACGTTCGCCGAAACAGGCTATTTCAGGGGCGGCTACAGCCATTCCCCTACGGCACAACTCTACGGCGAAGTCCCCATGATAACCATCCGGTTCAAGTCGTTCGTCGCCATTTTCCCATAATCCGACAATATCCTTGACGCCGTAACCGTGTCCATGGTACGCCAGTACTACAGGCAGGGGAGCCGCAGCACCTTTCGGCAACAGCAGATATACTGGCATTTTGCTGTCAGGCGATGTGCGGATAAGTATCTTGCGGCGGATGAAATCGCCCCGGTCAATTTCCTCTACAATATGCGGCTCCGGATTGACAAAAGGCGTCTGCCGGATAAATCCCATCAGTTCGATAAGGCGTTCGCGGCAGCCTGCTTGCCAATTTTCCGCTTCACCTACAGTGTTAGCCACGAATGGGAACTCGCGCCGCATCGCGGCATCGATGGCTTTCAGTTCGGTAATCGGCTGCAATTCTTTGACATTTCTCCCGTCTAAAATCAAACTCATCTCATATCCCCTTTTCGGTTGTTTTCTCATTATCGAAAAATATTTCCTGACTTATGCAATTGCCGTCAAGCATCTTTCATCTGATGATTCCTACGGAACCGCGCCGGATCAGTTTGGGTTCAATAACTTCATGCACACTATGATCAGGCACTCCGCTTTTCAGAAAACTAATAAGCATTTCAGCGGCATGGACACCGACAATGAACGGTTGCTGATCAATAGTTGTCAGATCGTAAACGTTATGGTTCCCATAGACGTTTCCAATTCCGGTGATCGAAATATCTTCGGGTATTCTCAGGCCTTTTTTATGGACGGCATGATAAATGATCGGCACCAGGTCATCGGTGTCGCAGGCGATCGCGGTGAATCCGGGGAATTTCTTATTCATTGCATCCAGGAACCTTCTTCCGTCGGATTCTTCGAATCCGCGGTAAAGCCGTTCATTCGGTTCACTGATTCCCGCGTTACGCATGGCGTCAGCCATCCCCTGATGGCGCGGACCGAAATTGCTGGAGTTGAAGAGATAAGTAAAGCCGATGATGTTAGTGTGTCCGCAGCGCAACAATTCCTCTATGATCATTTTTCCTGCAAGATAGTCATTTCCGTTGACGCAATAGATTGCATCTTCATACCTGTCGGAAAAATAATCATTGTATATAACCGGAAATGGCAGTTTTACGCTGAACTTGCCGTAATTACAGGCAATAACGCCTTTGACATTCCGTTTTGTTTCAATCTTATGCAGGCAATTATCCAGCTCTCTTCCGCCAGGGAAATATACCAATACTTCAAGTCCATTGTTATAAGCGACAAACTGTACGCCTTTCAATATCCTGGCAAAGAATGGATGTTCAACTGCAAGCAATACTGCGATACTGCCGTTTTCAACAGGCATCTTGGTGACTACAGTCCCACCACGCCCGGACCGGCGTTCAAGCAATCCGTCATTGACCAGCGCCGCAACCGCCTTGTTGGCGGTCGTCTTGTTGACCTTGAAGTGCTCTGCCAGTTCATATTCCGACATGATCCGGGAGCCTGGAGTTAGTTCTCCGGAACTTATCGACTGCCTTAAGGTTTTAATGATTTCATCGATCTTTTTCATTATGAATCCCGCATTGATTAAACGTTGCACTATGATGCTCTGAAAATATTATACACCATTTTATTGAATCATTCAATAAAGAATTTAAATATTTTACATTTGAGGTTGACATGCTCGAAATATTGTCATATAATCATATTCATGACACCGCATATTTAATTATTAAATGATTCATTTTGGTGATTTGTGACAACTATCAAACATAGGGCAGAATGGTTATTTAAACGTAAGTGGGGAATATTCATTCACTTCCTGGCGGATATCGGATCAGCTGCAATTACACCCGAGGAATGGAATCGGAAGGTAGATGCGTTTGATGTGAAAAAATTTGCGATACAGCTGTCGGAGTTGAAGGCAGGTTACTGTTTTCTGACGCTGGGGCAGAACTCCGGTTATTACTGTTCTCCTAATTCCACCTATGACCGCTTGCTGGGCTATACGGCTGGAACGTCTAAATGCTCCAGGCGGGATCTGTTTCTGGATCTTGCGAATGAACTTAATAAATACGGAATCCCATTGCTGGCCTATAACAGTTCACTGGCACCTACAAACGATATTGAAGCGTTAAAAGCCCTGCGCTGTGTGCCGTCCTGGGACTTTGGCAGCCAGGAAATCCTGAAAGACAGCGTTGAAAGCTGTTCCAGGCTAAGCGATTTCCAACGCCACTGGGAGGCGATTAACAGGGAATGGTCCCTGCGCTGGGGGAATAAACTGAAAGGGTGGTGGATAGACGGCTGCTACTACAGGGAACAGTTATACAATCATGCCGACGAACCTAACTATCACAGTTTTTCAGCGGCGTTGCGGGCCGGAAATCCGGACGCGCTGCTGGCATTCAATCCCGGTGTTGAATATCCGCCGTTCCGGGTCTGCGATGAAGAAGACTATACTGCAGGCGAGATCAACGATCCCTGGCGTGGAGTATGGAACGGACGCTATATTGACGGGGCGCAGTACCATGTGCTGACCTTTGTCGGCAGCCTGTGGGGCAAACCTGTGCATTATACTCCAGGCGAGATAGCTGCGGCAAGCGCCAATATAATTCAGCAGGGCGGAGTTGTATCCTGGGACGTGCCGTTCAGCAAAGTTGATGGTTCGCTGGAAACAGCTACCTTTAACACGTTGATGACATTTTCAAGCTTGCTCAGAGAAACCTTGGAAAGCGGCAGGACAATGCCGCAGATAGAGTTAAAGGTAGATAAGGTTCCCGGCTGGAACAACCGGCTATGGCTGCCAGGCCGGGTTACGGCGACTTTCCACAATCCTTCCGACAAGCCGATAAAGGGCATCATCGATACAGAAATCGCTTTTAACGGAAAACAGGGTGCAGGTGTTTCGAAAATTGCCTATGATTTGCAGCCGGGCGGCAAAATGACAAAGGATATGAGATTTGAAAACATGAAGGAAAAACCTGACTATGCCATTGTCTGCTTCAAAGACGGCCAGTTGGAACATTCCTTCCGGATTCCATGCTGCAAAGAAATCTGTTTGCATGAATCTCCGGAAGATCATTTAGGTATCTGGAGCAAAAAGGACAGATTGGCGGAAATATCCATAAGCAAAAAAGACGACAGTCTGGCGGTTTCCGGAATGGTTTTCGAAGAAATCTCAGTACCGGCCCACTGCCTGTGGCAAGGCTCCTGCATGGAATTATTTTTCAGCGACACCGAGGAACCTGAAAACCGGCAGCAGTTTTTCCTGCCGCCTGGCGTGAATTCCACGCCTGCGGCATACCGCCAGAACGGATCAGATTATGTTCCGGAAAATGCTATTGAAGTAAAAAACCGGCGTTGCCGGAATGGCTACCGGCTTGACGCAACCATTCCGCTTGCCCTGTTGAAGTTCTCAAGCATGAAACACCGTAAGTTCAATTTTGAAATGCAGCTTACTGTCAAATCCGGAGAGGGATTCATAACCGGCACCCTGTTTGGCTCGATCGCGCCAGCCAGCAATTCTGAGTATTATGCGGAAATAAAAGTTTGAAGGTTTCCCGTGCATATTGAGTTTTGCAGA
>JBAZRS010000378.1:0-5829 GCA_041662825.1 Victivallales bacterium
TAGTAGCCGGAGGTCGGAGCATCGCGTAGACCTCCGGATGGAGATTAAAATTAATTCGCACCCTGGAGGGGTGCCAGAAACTGGCGGAGCATCGATGGGTTCAACATATTACAGCATTCATCATCATGTTGTGACGGTTGAATGATTATTAGAACGTATGATTCTAGCACCCCTTCAGGGTGCGATTCGTTTTTCCCCTTGATCCGGGGGTATCGCAAGGCTCAACCCCCGGCTACTATCTCTCATCCCTTCGGGATGAAGATGGAGAAACTCTGGAATTAATGTATGGAGGTTGTAGAAAATGCGAGTAGCAGATAGGGTTGAAGCCACAGGCTGTAATACCTTATCCCTCCTGGATAAAGAACTGGGATTAATACGCTGAAGGCGTATGGTAATAAAGCCTATGGCTTCAGCCATAGGATCAATGAAAAAAAGAAAACCGTCCTGTAGGGACGGGGTAGGAAATGTGAAGATGTCACAAAACAATAAATTAATTGATGATTATACAACAATGCTTTTGATCCGCTGTTTCGAGGAGACGGTCGATGAGTTGTTCACCACAGGCGTAGTTGCGGGAACCGTCCATACATGTGTCGGACAGGAGGCTGTTGCCGTCGGTGTATCCAGCGCCCTGCAGAAAACTGACGTTGTCACCAGCAACCACCGCGGGCACGGGCATTTTATTGCCAAGGGCGGGGACATAAGGCGGATGATGGCGGAAATGTTCGGGAAGTCCGACGGTTATTCCGGAGGCCGTGGCGGCAGTCAATTGATGGCCGATTATAAGTTGGGTTTCATGGGCGGGAACGGAATTGTCGGCGGCAGTATTCCGCTGGCCGCCGGTATGGCGCTGCGCTTCAAGCAGCAGAAGAAATCCAATATCGCCGTCTGTTTTATCGGTGACGGATCGGTAAACCAGGGGACATTCCATGAGACTTTGAACATGGCCGCCCTTTGGAAACTGCCGGTGCTATTTTTATGCGAAAATAATCTTTATGCAATGTCCACACCGGTTGCGGAGGGGAACGCAAATGCGGATTTCGCAGCCAGGGCCAGCAGTTATGGAATGCCAGGGGTATGCGTTGACGGCAATGATTATTTTGCGGTCAGGGATACTGTCAGAGGATATGCCGGGCTGGCCAGAAGCGGAGAAGGTCCGGCTTTTATTGAGTTCAAGACTTACCGCTTTTCCGGGCACTCCCGTGGCGACCAGCGCCTTTATCGGACCCGTGAGGAAGAGAGTTCCTGGAAAAGGAAGGGGCCCTTGCGCCGCATGAAGAAGTATCTGCTGGATAACGGGATCATGACTGAAGGAGATGACCGTGAAATTAAAAAGTCCGTCAGAAAAAAAGTCCAGGCCGCCGTCAGGTTTTCCAAGGCCAGCCCCTATCCTGATAAGGACACACTGCTCAAAGGAGTCTACGCATGACGAAATTAAGTTACAGCGAGGCCATACGTCAGGCGATGACAGACTGCATGAAGCAGGACCCGGACGTGTTCCTGATGGGCGAGGACATAGGGGTTTACGGCGGCGCGTTCGGGGTAAGCCGGGGAATGCTGGCCCAGTTCGGGCCGGAACGCATAATCAACACCCCGTTGTCTGAGGGTAGTTTTGTAGGCATGGCTATTGGCGCGGCTCTCACGGGGGCGCGTCCGATTGTCGAAATCATGTTCATGGATTTCATCACCCTTGCCGTGGACCAGCTCGTCAATCAGGCGGCGAAACTCCACTACGTCTATGGAAAGCAGGCAAGGTGCCCGATTGTCATCCGCGCAGTCGGCGGTGCGGGACGGAATTACGGGCCGACACATTCGCAGAACCTGGAAGCGTGGTTTTGCCATACGCCGGGACTGAAAGTCGTCGCCCCGTCCTCTGTGGAAGACGCCTACAACATGATGAAGGCGGCGATATACGACGATAATCCCGTCATTTTCCTGGAGCATAAGCTGCTTTATCCGATAAAAGAAGATTGCGTCCTTAATCCTGAAATTGGCAAACTGGCAGGCCCGGTGCGTTTGCTGCAGGGCGGCGATGTGACCGTAATTTCCTATTCATATATGACCTATGAGGCGCAGGTGGCGGCCCATATTTTGCAGAAACAGGGTATATCCGTTGACCTGATAGACCTTAGGACTCTTCATCCTCTTGACGAGACCATTATCCTGGAGTCGGTGAAGAATACCGGACGGGTGCTTATTGTGGCGGAAGAGGCGCGCTCATGCGGCGTTTCCGCCGAGATCACCTCCCGGATATTTGAACAGGCATATGAGTATATCGACGCCCCTGTCCGCAGACTGACTTTGCCGGATGTGCCGGTATCGGCTAGTCCCTCCCTGGAAAAAGCGGCAATGCCGGATCGCTCTGCGATTGTCAGGGCCGTTCACGAACTATGCTCGAAGACATAATTAAATTGACAGGATGACGGATGGATGGATTGTTGGATGAGTGGATGACTGGATAATTGGGTTTGAGTTCAAGATAACATAAAAGTCTTGGAGATGCGTGAGGATTATTGGAAATGCATTTCGGATAATTTATCTAGGATGATTTTGGTCTTATGTCTTTGATACCCAACCATCCAGCAATCCATTCATCCAATCATCCATGGGACGGCAGTGAAATTAATCCTGTTATCCTGTCTAAAAATCTGAATTCATTTATATTGGTGAAATAAATGCCCGAACTGCCGAAAATATCAGTGGTGATCCTGTCGCACAACAAGATCGATTATACCCGGATGTGCATTCACAGCCTGCTGTCCTCAGACTATCCTGACTTGGAACTTGTGATTATCGACAACGGTTCGAAGGATGGCACCGTTGAATGGCTGAAGAAATTCCGCGATGGGCTGAAAATCACAATGTGCATGTCCATTTGATATTCAATTCCGGCAATATCGGGTGTTCGACAGCCAGGAACCAGGGAATTGAAGCCTCCTCCGGCAAGCTGATCGCCTTTTGCGACAATGATATCGCATTGCGTAGCCGCAACTGGCTGCGTGTGATGGCTGAAGACCTGCAGCTATCCGATGTCGGCATGGTCGGACCGAAGATTATCTACCCTTTCAAACCGTACGACATTCAATGCGCCGGAGCCGCCGTCACCAAGTCCGGACGGATTCAGTTCATCGGTCGCGGAGAAGGAAAGGATGATCCCCGCTATAATGTCCGCAGGGAAGTGCAGTGCCTGATAAGCGCCTGTTGCATGACAAAGAAATCCATCCTTGATAAGTTGGGTGGATTTGATGAAATTTTCAATCCGGTGGAATATGAGGATATCGACTTGTGCTACCGCATACGTTCGCACGGCTTCAGGATACTGTATGAACCTGCAGTTGAGATGTATCACTTTGAAAGCGTCACTACGGAAGGGACGGAGAGCCTGCCGAATACATATCTGATCGTGAAGCACAGCCTGATATTCAAAAAACGCTGGAAACACATGTTTGAAAAAGAAGAGGGTCCGCCGGAGGAAGCCGCAAAATGGCGCCGTATTCCGGCAAGACACCTGGCGGATATAGGAGAGCTGGAAGTAATTTAGTTGGGGCAATTGCCTAAGGTAGGGCGGTTTCGCCGAAACCGCCGCCTCAACCCGGACGGCTCGGCGAGCCGTCCCTACCTTTAAACTACCAATTTTGCAATTGGCTCTCATAAAATAGTTTACAAAAAGTAGCTCGGGATACTATCCCGAGTTACCTTAATTAGGAGGAATTAATCATGGATGAAAATATAGAACAACAGATAAAAGAGATGATCGTCGAACGGCTCTTCCTGAAAATAAAGGCGGAAGACATCGAAAACGACAAGGGGCTGATCGACACCTACGGGATTGATTCGTTCAGCATCATGGAGATCGTCGTCGGACTCGAAGAGCTCTACGGGATAGCCATTAAGCCGGGGGAATTCAAACTGTCAAACTTTAAGACCGTGGGCAGCATCGCTGAGCTTGTAAGATCCAGAAGGAAATAGAATATTCCTTATGAAAACAGAGTGATATATGATTCAAGAACCTTTTTTCATCAATGGCGGGAACTCACAGCTTTACAGCGTGCTTTTCATGCCGGAAAAGGACTTTTCAAACAAGGTCTTCCTGTTCTGCCATCCCCTTTTTGAAGAGAAAAAAGCCTCGCACCGGGTGCTTGTCGACCTTGCCCGTAAATTGGCTGACAACGGTTATGCGTCGCTCATGCTGGATTTCCAGGCCTGCGGCGACAGCGGCGGAACTGTTCAGGATTTCATTCCCTCAAACTGGCTGGAGGATATCCGAACAGGAATCAAATGGTTGCAGGAACGATTTGAGAAACCCCGGACAAACTTGCTCGGAATACGTTTTGGCGCAACTCTCGCCGTCGAGTTTGCTGTCGGGGAAAACGGCATTGAAGATTTGATCCTGATTGACCCGGTTGTCCAGGGGAAGTCCTATCTCGGCGAGATCCTTCAGCAGAAATACATCCGGGAGATGATGACTTTCGGCGAGGCGAGATCCGATGTGAATGCGATGTCCGCAGACCTTGAAAGAAACGGGCAGCTGGATATTGACGGTACGATGGTCTCCTCCGCTTTTTTCGACGCCGTCAAGACGATCAATATAAGCAAGCAAGATCTTTCGTCTTTTAAGCGAATACTTCTGATCCAGCAATCCCCAAGGAAAAGCCTCTTGCCCGCTTACGAGGATCTGCAGCGGAAATGCCGGGACGGGAATGTAAATCTTGAGATTTCATTATTGACAGTCCCCCCTTTCTGGAAGGCTGTGGACATGGCTGATTCCGAGACCGTATGCAAATCCATCCTGCCATGGTGCCGGTAGCTGTTATGAATTTATGGCACTGCCTGCCTTGACTTCCATGCCTTGCAATGTACTGTTTGCGCTCTTTTTTTTAAGGCGGAAGCGGAAAATAAAACAAAACACTGGAGATTGAAATATGTCCGAAGAGAAGAAGGAACCCTGGTTCAATTACCTTGCGATTACGACAGTGATCCTCGCGGTCTTTGCCACGCTTGCAACATACAACGGGGGGAAGTATTCCACGCGTTCGGTCATCGACCAGAATCAGGCGAGCGACCAGTGGAGCTACTATCAGGCGAAGAGCATCAAGGGATATCTCTACGAGATCCAGGCCGACAAGCTCGAACTCGAACTCAAGGCGATGCCTGAGGACATGGCCGCTAAGGTTCAGGGGGACTACAGGAAGAAGATCGACTCGTACAGGAGCAAGATTCAGAAATACGAGGATGAAAAGAAGGAGATACAGGCGAAGGCTCTCTTTATAGAGGCGGATCGCGACGACTGCAAGCTCCACTCGAAGTTCTTCGGTTACGCCATCATCTTCCTCCAGACGGCGATACTCCTCTGCGCCGTCGCCGGGTTCATCAAGAAGAAGCCTCTCTGGTATGCCAGTATTTTTCTGGGGCTCATCGGAATCTTCTGCTTCCTCCAGGGATTCTATGCAATGCCGATCTCAGTCCCGGGGTTGAAATAGGAGGTTCTTAAAGAGCGCCTGAATAAGCCGGAGCCGGAGAAGGATTGCCATGCGGGCAGAGCCTGTAATTTCCTGACAATGTAGCACAGGCATCTTGCCTGTGACTCTGTTCTTCAAATATCCCGTCATTTCCAATCAGGAGCGTAAAGTCAATTATGGGTGTGTGTAATTTATGTGATCAGCCTTTTCAGCCTTAGAAGCTGTTTTTGAGTAACCGTTAAGCTGGGTATTTATTTCGTTCCCCCTGCCAGTTTATCTGGCAGGAGAAGAAGATTGGAGGCTAATGGCTACGCCGTTAGCCTTCCAATCATTGCTTCCTGTGGGGTAAACCCACAGGGGAGCTAATCGT
>JBAZRS010000379.1:0-5800 GCA_041662825.1 Victivallales bacterium
GTTCATTGAAAGGGTTTAGCTCTTGGATGGCTTCGATGTAAGCTCCATGTTCTCCTGAGAGTATACGGAGTGCGAGGTTGGAGAGTTTAGTCCACTGCTCATGTTCGACGACATACGACTGCAGGTCTTTCTGATATTCGCGCTCATCTTCTTGTTGAGCCTGATGAATGGTGGCTGCGTCTCCTTCACGGGAAGCCGAAACCGCTAGCTGCTGTCGTACCTTGAATTCATTATGCATCTGACGGTGAGGGAGTTCAGGGGGCAAGGTAGCGGCAAGTTTAGACCAATTCCAAGATGTGGACTGCTCCTTGTGTACAGATAGAATCACATCCAGCGAATTCTCATAAGTCTCTACTTCTAAGCGCGCCTGCTCAAGTGCTGATAGTTTTGCCATCTCCTTGGTCAGGCGTTCAAGTTCACGTTGTCGTTTCTTGGCTTCACGCTGTTGACGTCTTTCCTCAGCCTCTATCGAACGTGTTGATGCATTCCAAGTCATAAGTTGGTCTTTGCCTATTCTGTTCCATCACGCGTTAATTCGAAATAATATTATTTCACTTTGATGAATATATCAAGGTGTTGTAAGAAAACGGCCAAGGTTGTCATCTGTTGAAAATCTTCCCGCATGTGGTATTTTTCATCATGAGTTCTGAAAACAACAATGAAAGACCTTCTCTGCTGCAACTTGCAATGCTCATCCTTTCCATCTATGTAATTGGGGCGTTGATTGCACAGACATTCTTCAAATTCTCTGTGGAAATGAACGATTTATTGAATAAAATCGATTCTTTGATATGTCTTGTGTTTCTATATGACTTTTTCTTCAGATTGTACAGGGCACCATCAAAACTTGCATTTCTCAAATGGGGGTGGATTGACTTTGTGTCCAGTATTCCGATGTTGCCTTACCTAAGATGGGGGCGTATCGTTAGGATTGTCCGGATTATCAGAGTCTTACGTGCCTTCCGCTCTACGAAAATATTAGTTGGGTACTTATACAATAATAGGGCAAAGGGAGCTTTTGCCTCGGTAATTCTGATATCGACCCTCTTGGTTATCTTCTCTTCTATCGCCATGCTAAACTTTGAAACAGACAAGGAAAGCAATATAAAAACGCCAATCGATGCGATATGGTGGTCGCTTACCACCATAACTACGGTAGGATATGGGGATAGATATCCTATAACATTTGAGGGAAGGTTGATAGCCATTATCCTGATGTTTGCAGGTGTAGGTCTGTTTGGTACTTTTACAGCGTTTATCACAAGGATTTTCATCGAATCTGATCAGAGAAATGAAAAAACGGAAATATCAGAACTGGTCGTCGAAATCAAGAACTTGAATGATAAAATAGAATGCCTTGATAAGAAGATTGAAGACAGTTTTAACAGAAATTCTCAAGGAAATACGAGGCCAGACTCACGCAATTAACAAAATATGAGGTTGAAAATAGTGTGCCGGAGTGGGGGGCGAGGAGCCGGTGTTTATTGTGGATTTTACAGATCATAACGGATATCAGAAAGCGCTTTTATTTCCAGTGGAAAACGGGGTCACACCCGCGCAATTGACAAATCCGAATTGAATGATACGCATGTCGTACTCTGTGAAATATTTACGCTCATAAGATAAATTCATCAGATTCATTATGATTTACTTATATCATGTTTGACTCGTCAGTTATGAGAGCCGCCAAGGTGGCGGCGTTCCCATAAAAGGCGTCAGAAATAATTAGACAGGATTACAGGATTTTCCGGATTTACTGAATTCAAATTATCCTGTCAATCATGTTATCCTGTCGAAATAAAATTCAAAACAAAAGAATTCACCACTAACTCGCACTAATCTTACACTAACGAATATTTGCTGTGAATCTGCTTTTGCAACAAAAGCAGCTTCACAGCAAGGTTTGTATTTTAATTCTTGTTGCCGATTAGCCTGTCAAGGCGTAGCGCTTTGGCGAATGAATGAAAATAGGCAAAAGTTTAACGCCTTGCGTTACAAGTTCGGAATTTATCCAGCAAAACTGGAAAGAGTCTTCAGTCTTCGCTTGGGAGGCTACGCCCGACAAGGAGAAAGAACCACTTTCTCAAAAGGGTTTGTCTCAGTCCGAGTAAGACGCTAGGGGAAAGATAAACTTTATGTCTTTCTTCGTGTCCTTCGCATGCCACGGCGTAGGCTTTGCGTAGACGGGTTTCTTCGTGGTGAAAATATTCATTGTGCCTCCGTGACTCTGTGAGAGAAAAATAGAATGGGAGGAATCACAGACAGGAATGTCTGTGCTACTTCGAATACAAAGATTCTCCGATCTGGCGGGCGGCATTTGTGGTTTCAACATACGGCGAGTCGCAGACGTCCACGAACCCGATCTGGTAATTCTCGCCGTCGTGTGCACGGCCCGTGGTGGGCGAATCGCGGAACTGGAACCAGTGGCAGCCGACTATCCGGGGATGAGCCACGGCATTTTGCACATAACGGAAATATGATTCACCCCGCTCCTTCTGGTTGACGACCTGTTTCAGTCCTGTATGGAACATCCCGCGGTCAAGGGCGCCGAAATGGAATTCCCCGATGAGGATTGGCACGTCGCTGGGATCCGGGAACACCACCTTGTCGAGTTCTATCTCGTAGATGTTGTAAGTCACCACGTCGCAGAACTTGGCTGCCGCCGCAGCAGGCATGGCATGGTTCTCGTGGACATGCGAGAAACGGCAACCCAGATAAAGCTGATTAGGCGCAACTTCCTTGATCACTTCACGGCAGCTGCGGAAATATGTCTCGGCAAAACGGCGTCCGAATGACAGCAGATCACCTGCGGCGCGTTTACGGTCCGGCGCAGCGGTATGCGATAATAACGAATCCCATGACGTATGTTTTGTCCCCCATATTTCATTAAGACGGGCGATGTCAGCATACTTGCTTTGCAAATCACTGATGAACGCTTTCTTGGCGGCCTGCGCAGACGGCGAGCAGAGTGATGCGATTGCCAGGGAATCCGGATCACCCCAGTCCAGTTCGTTGTCCACAAAATAACCGATGCACCACGGGTCGCCTGCGCTTTTGCCGACCTCGTCACGCAGGCGTTTAAGCAGCGCCTCTCGGAATGTCGGGTCGAAAGCGTCGGGAAATTTCCTCCAATATCCCTGGCTGCCGCCCACGGTGGCGCCGCTAGAATTGAGGCTTACCGTATATGGAGTGCGCCGTTTCAGATAAATCTCCTGATCGCTCCAGCCGCCGATATTGTTGATCCCCCAGCGACGCAGGCGATCATGTACGCTTGCGGCGTAGCCATTCCTCCAGTCCTGACCGTACTTGCGGATCAGGTTGGCGCGGGCAAAGTTGAAAGTGCGGGTGCTTTTACCGGCGTAGTATCCGTGAAGTCCCTGTTGTTTCGAATAGCATTCGGAAAATTCACCGTCTGCTGGAGGAAGATTCTCGAACCATGATTCGCGTCCGTCGAGGCCGGTGTTCTCCCCAAAATTGACGCAGGTGATGCCGTTGGCGAAATACAGTTTGCCGGACGGATCCACCAGCCACCATTTCCCCTTGTATTTCTCGGTGCGGAAAAAGCCGGTGGCCTCCAGCGCCGGACCGTCAGCCCAACCGCCGTAAACGTTCCAGTTTCGCGGCCCCTTGTCCTTCGCGAATACCGCAGCTTCCGCGTTGCGGCTGGTGCGCAGGGCCGTCAGGTCGGCGGTCTTTCCCGGCCAGTCGGCATGTTTGTATTGGCCGAATGTATCGATGAATGGCAGACGTGAAAAAGCATCGGCAGGCGGATGCCCTCGCATGCTGGAGAACAGCGCCAGATTACGTTTGACCGTATCGACTGTGGCAGGACTGTATGCCGCCATAAAAAATTCCCAGTTACCGCGATAGTTCTCGCTCTTGACCAGGATGCTGTTCCGACCTTTTTTAAGAGGCAACTGGAAATGCTCTGAACCCGGGGTGCAACCGCGGGCCGGAGTCCAGATATGGTGGACAAGAATGCCGTTGAGCCAGACCTTGGCGCTGTCATCGGAACCGAAATCGCATTCCACGTTCTCGTCGCGGTCGTGGTCAAGATAACAGAAGACATAGGCGACACGGTCATCGGTCACCTTGCAGAAACGTCGGAAATCAAAGAGTCCGTTCAGACGGGCTGAAGCTGGTATGACAGTCATCGCCTGCCGGTCACCTGGAATATCGCAGGGAATCGATGCGCCCAATGTGAGGACAGCCTTCGCTTCACCGCCGAGTGATGTCAGGAAATCGTAACCGTAGCCTTCGCGAGTACACTGATCAGGTCCGACGACAGGTTTCGTCAACTGACGGTTGGGAAATGCGCCGACAAGCAGCCAGCGTTCCAGAATTCCGAATGAGTTGAGATGGTTAACTGGTTCCCTCTCCTTGTCCCACCAACTGGCGGTCACTTCGGGCGGTTTCTGCGGTGCTTCCATGGCATTGCTCCTTATTGTGATAAAGATCAAGATTAATATTATTATTTGCGATATTCGCATTTTAACTTTTTTCCTGCTTAAGCAATGTGATACAGGCGTCTCGCCTGTTCTTATTACTTTTTTGTTCTAAAAAAACAGGCGAGACGCCTGTACCACATTCTTTTAATTAAAGCATGCCGGCAAGATGCCGGCGTTCCTCAATTTCCTTAACGCGAACTTAATCAGCTTCGCCAGGACTTAATATTTTCTCTCTATCCCAGAGGGATAAGGTAATATAGCCTGTGGTTTTAACCACAGGTAAATCATACACACCCCATCCGTCTTGAAGAGACGGAGTTGTTTTAGATCAACCCCCAAAACATGGATACACTCCGTCCCTTCAGGACGAAATCATCATAATTATAGTCCCTATGGTTGAAACCATAGGCTATATTACTGCACGCTTTCAGCGTTAAATTTAACATAAACACAAATCCCTATACGCTTAAGTTATTTAAGCGGGACTAGTGCCACGGTTTCCGGGGCGCTTTTGATCTTCTCTTTTATGCTGCTGTGAGGGGGAACCTTTAGTTCCTTCCGGTAATCTTTCAGCGGTGCGAAACCTGGTGCGCCGGTTAAGATGCACGCCTGCTCCACATCGGTCGGATTGTGCGCTTCCAGCAGGAAATCGGTGCCGTCCGTCACCATGCTGACGCGCGCCTTGTCATTGTCCCAGGTCAGCCATTCGCCGACATAGAGGCGGGTGTCTTTCAGCTGCGTTTCGATACTGGTGGTGACGCTGCCCTCGAAGCACGGCAGCGGACGGACGCGCTTGGTGTCGAGATCGTACTCTCCGCAAAATGATTTTGGACTGATGCCGTTGACGCGCAGCGGCAGGGTGGACACGAGAGGATACTTGCCTATCTCAACAGCGGCGCCGCCATTTTCCGCCTGCATGTCGAAGATGTAACTGATCTCCTTCACCTTCCCCTGGAGGGCGGCGTACTTGTAACCCGGTTCGCAGCCGATGCCGTAGTCGCGGATGAGCTTATCCAGCCATTCGGTGCTGTCCTGCTGCGCCTCGAAAGCGCGCGAGATCCGCAGCGACTTCACCTTTATCACGTCACCAGGTTTGTATTCATGCAACAGTTCCGGACGCAGATCGAATTCGTGGGCACGCGCCTGGGAATTGACACTGACCTTGTCGTCGAGGGCTATAAAACCCATGGTGCCTGCGAGCATTTTCGCCTGATAGAGGTAGCCGCCGGCAGTAAAATTTGTCTTACGGCTGAACTTCTCCTTGGCGGCAAAAGTCCAGGTGCCGGTATCGCCGGTCGCGTCGGGCCGGATAAAGAGTAAATTGAAATCGGTGTCGGTGTCCGGCCCCGCAT
>JBAZRS010000380.1:0-5783 GCA_041662825.1 Victivallales bacterium
AAAAAGATGTTTGCCTTGCCTTCATTGGTGATCTTGTTTTCGATGAAAGGCTTCCAGAGCGAATAGTTCTCCTCCCAGTATCCGAACTCCATGTTGAAACACCTGTCGATAGGCTTGTAGTGCATCAGCCTGTTGAAGCGTTCAAGGTCGGTCATTTTGCTTTTCCACTTCGGCCGGCAGGGAGTAATGGTGTCCATCTCTTTTCTCCTATTAGCATTATATTGATACGACATTTATTTCAACGGTATTAAATTTGCCAATGGAATTAATATATTCAACGGTTTAATATTGCTATTATCTGGATTATATTGCTATTATGAAGAACAAATTCATGAAAAGTTACGCGTGTTCACCGTCTCCCCTGGAGCGTCAGATGGGGATATGGGTGATGGTCAGCGGTCATTACAACACGAACGAGCACTTCATGAAATCCCGCAACTTCGACCAGTCTCTCCTGATTTACTGTCTGGACGGCGCAGGAACCTACACGCTCGGAGAGACCACATATGAAATCAGGAAAGGCGACATCTTCTATGTGCCTGCGCATTTCACACACAGATACGCCTCCGATCCGGTTGCCGGATGGAACATAAAATGGCTACATTTCTGCGGAAGCTATGCAGAAAATCTCGTTCACATAGCAGGGTTCAGCGCCTTGCAACCCGTAAGGAAAATAGGAGCCAGCAAACCTGTCAGCAAAGGTTTTGACAGTCTTTTCCGGGTTCTTTCCGACAAGAGGATCAATTACAGTCTTGATGCGGCAAGGGTATTCATGGGCATCCTGATTGAACTGATAAAGGTCTCGGGGCCCCGCAATTCAAAAAAAGATTTGACTGAGACGATTTCCACGGAAAGCGTCGATCTGGCTTCCGCCGCGAAAAAATCGGGCTATTCAAAGTTCCATTTTTCCAGGCTCTTCAAGAAAAGCACCGGCGTCTCCCCGTGGACATACGCCCTTGGACTGAAGATTGACAGGGCGAAGGAGATGCTCATGAACTCCGATGTTTCCGTGAAAGAAGTCTCCCTCACCGTCGGCATCGGCGACCCCAATTATTTCTCCAGACTCTTCGCAAAACATACGGGGATGCCGCCCGTCCGCTACAGGAAGCTGATGTCGGAAAGATAAGTCTTGCCTAAAAATAGTCCGCTCATGTATTCGGGGAACTGTACACTCGCCCGTCTGCATCATAAAGATTAAAGTAGCAGGAGGTAGTGCAGTACGGGACTGCTGCTGACACTATGGATTTACCTGCATCCAGTTCGGCATCGACCGTATTCCAGGTTCTGTCCCGCCAAAATCCGGTCGCACGTGTGAAGTTGAACTCCGCCTTGACTATCCTGCGCGAACTTTTAAATGATGCTGACGCAGCATTGTTCTTTATTTTGATGTCATCGATAAACGGAGGCAGTTCTTTTCCTGCAGTCACCGCATTGGCGAAGTCATGGATTTCCGAGGGATTTTCACCGAGTCCGCCGTGCCCGTGCGGCATTCTGACCTTTACAGAAAGACGCTTTTCACCCTTGGTCAGAAGGTATGATTTTTTCAGTGACGGAAGCGGAAACGTATCGTTGGTTCCTGTAACCCAGAGGTAAGGCATAGAGGCATCCTTAAGATAATTTGAAGGATCCCAGAGTCTCAGCCATTTTGCAAGGAATTTCCCGTCATCGGACAGCCTGTTGCAGAGACCGCAGGATCTGTCCCCTAGGAAACCGCATCCGTATACTGGGACAGCAAAAGCGAAACGTTTGTCGATCCCGGCCGCAACACATGTCAGGACTCCTCCCCACGATATGCCGGTCAGGCCGATCTTGTCGGCATTGACTTCCGGGAATGAACGTAAAAGGGAATGTCCGAGCACTACTGCGGCTGTCGCATGATACATCCATTGCTCATTTGCAGGCAGTTCAGAATCTGCGTAGTTTCCCCATCCGGCAGGGCCCGAGTATTCATGGCGAGGCCAGATTTTCTGGGAGTGCGGTCTTTCACTCCATGCCGGGACTCCGCCGCAAGTGTCCATGGCTATTGCGGCATAACCCCTGGAATTCCACAGTCGTATCCAGTCGCCGAAAGCGGTTCCGCCGCCGCCGTGGACAAGGACGATGCCGGGAACCTTTTTCTTTTTTGTCGCGTTTTCGGGAATGCCGTACCATGCGAAAACACGTGTCGGTTTTCCTTTATACGGCAAAGCGTCATAAAAGACAGGTTTCATTCCCGGATATTTGTACATTGGCGCTTCATGCATTTCCGGTGTTTTAAAAAGTTCCTGAGCATTCCACATTTTCATAAATATCCTCCCTGAATCAGTTAAATTACTCCACATCATCTATTGATTAAAATATTCTTGCCGACAATCTTATTTAGACCTTGCCCGAAAAGGTATAAGAAAACACCCCTTGCGGGGTTAACTACAAACAAATAACAATAAATTTGAGGCTGAATCGTTGGTAGTCAAGCTCGCAAGAGCTGTTCCAGGAAACCTTTTCGAGCAGGCTCTATTTTTCCAATTCGGCAAATGCCGGCTCCACATCACGGTCTGCCGCCAATTGTGTGACCACCGCCTGAGGGTCAAGTTCCCGAGGGGTCTGGCCCATCCGCAAACTGAGTGCCGCCGCCACACCTGCCGCCTGACCGGTGGACTGACAGGTCTGCTGAATCCGCAGGGACGCCTGCGCCAGACGTTCGGACGAAAGACAGCGTCCCGCCACAAGCAGGTTGTCAACACCATTGGTCACCAGGCAGCCGTATGGGATGTCGAACCAGTCCCCTGCGGACAGGCGACGGGTGAAGATCGCGTAGGCATCGCTCTTGCTGTGAAACCAGCGTTCGGGCAGTGGCCGTTCATCGTCCGGCGGATGAATGTCGATTTCCCACGATGCGCGGGCAATGCCGTCAGCAGCCTTGCGCAGGTTCCAGGCATCATCATCGCCGATCCGTTTTATCCCTTCTATAATACGCGAGGTCCGCACGCCCAGTTCTGCGGCGGAGTCAACCAGGTAGTGAGCGGCGGGCAATTTTTCGGCCTGCTTTGCAATTTCGCGGCGCGCGTCACGCATTGCTGCGGAGACGGCAAACGGATCGAGCGGATCAACCCGTAAGCGGTCGACACGCCCCAGCGCCTCCGGGCGATAAGCCGTCGTTCCTCCACCGCCCAGAACTGGCCTGCCTTCACTCCCGGGAGCCGGATACCCGCCAAAGCGTCGCATGAGCGAAACCTGTTGCGGCCACGGCTTTCCTGCGACGCCGCAGTCCCACTTTACACCCGCTTCATGGCAGACTGCCGCATCGCCGGTGGCGTCAATCACCCGCTGCGCCCGAATCACCCGTAATCCGGCGCGCGTATGCACCAGAAGTCCGGTGATCCGGCCGTCATCAACACAGGCCCCGCACAGGTGCGAGAGCAACAGGGTTTCCGCTCCGGACTCTTCCAACAGTTCATCCCAGACGCGTTTAACACCCTCGGAATCGACCGAAGTGCGGTACCAGGTGCAGTCAGGGTAGAATGGAGAGGCTGAGCGGATCAGTGGCGCCATGGCGCGGTAAAAGAGAAGACGCCGGGCCCAGTCGTGCCAGATGCCCTGAAAATCGACTCCGTTGGTGCTGAGCACCACCGAAACGAGTTGCGCCACAGTCGCACCGCCAAGATAGCCGTACTTTTCGATAAGCAAAGTCCTGGCACCGCAACGGGCGGAGGCAATGGCAGCCGCGCAGCCCGCCGGGCCGCCCCCGCAGACGACAACATCGAAATGCCCCAGGACAGGAATCTCCCGTGCAGATTCCAAGTAGATGTCGGCGGCGGCTTTGTGTGCATTTTCACTCATGGTGTCATACCCGCCCCATGGATGCTGGAAGGGTTTTCAAACTGTCGAAAGCCGGCTCCACGTCGCGGTCTGTATTCAACTGGGCAACCACCGCCTGAGGATCAAGTTCCCGTGGCGTCTGATCCGTCCGCAGGCTGAGCGCCGCCGCCACACCTGCCGCCTGGCCGGTGGACTGACAGGTCTGCTGGATACGCAACGACGCCTGCGCCATGCACTCGGCCGAAAGACAGCGTCCCGCCACCAGCAGGTTGTCTACGCCATACGCCACCAGACAGCCGTAACGGATATCGAAATAGTCGCCCCCCAACATTTTGGCCTTGCGCATCTGATACTCGGGAGATTCACGGTCTACGGCGGGAGCGCTGTAACTGTCCGCCGGCCAGATATCTATGTCCCAGGAACTGCGGGCGATGCCGTCGGGATGCTTGCGGAACTGCATTACATCTTCACCCTTCGCCGTCGCAATGCCGCGAATGCGTCGGCTGTCGCGCAGGCCGATGTGGGCGTTTGTGTCCAGCATATATGCCTGTTCAAAACCTGGGGCAAAGCGTTTCAGTGCATCGGCACATTGCCAGGCCTGCTCGCGGCCTTCGCGTTCAGCGCGGGTGAGATCCCAGGGATCGAGAGGGTTGATCCGCAGCACCCGGCTCGCAAACACATTCATCTCGGTGCGATACGGCATTACGCTCCGGTGAACATGGGGGGCCATGCCGTAATTTATACCGCGTCCATTTGCCAGGACAGGCGTGTCATATTCGCCATGGGCTATGGCAGACGCAACGGCTTTCCGGGCCGACTCCGTCGCCTCCGGCGCGTAATCGCATTCCGGCCACCGGACGTTGCCCATGCGAAAGACCTTGGTCAGCGACTGTCCCCAGGGGTGACTGCCGTCTCCCTGTTCCCAGGGAACTCCTGCCGACGCGCATACGGCGCCATCCGCAGTGCAATCAATTACGCGTTTGGCGAACACAGCCCGCCTCCCGCCCTTCGTCTCGACCAGCAGGCCGCGGCAGACGCCGTCTTCGACGATGGCACAGCTGCAACAGGTGTGCAGCAATTGACACGCCCCGGCCGCCGTCAACAAATCGTCCCAGGCATATTTTACCTTCTCCGGGTCGACCCCGCTGCGATAATGCGGCGGACTGCCAGTCAGCGCACAGACTCCGCCGCGAGCCCGCAAGGCGCGAATCCACTCGTGCCAGACTCCCTGGAAATCTACACCGTTGGTGCTGAGGACATGGCTCACCAGTTGCGACACCGTGGCGCCGCCCAGATAGCCGTCTTTCTCGATGAGCAGTGTTTTCGCACCCAAGCGTGCCGCCGCAATTGCTGCGGCGCAACCCGCAGCGCCCCCGCCGCAGACCACAACATCCCAATGACCCAGAACCGGAACAGACCGTGCGGGTTCCTCATATATTTCACTCATGGATCTTCTCCCTGTCATTCATATGAGCCAATTTCAAAAGTAGTCAGTCCGCCGCGGCGGACAGAAGTCAGGATTCAGAATTAAACCGAATTTTAGTTCAAATTCAATTCAGTCTCCTGTATTCTGACTCCTGAATTCCTAGTTTTGAAATTACCTCATATACTTTGAATTAACCGGCTTCGCCGGAGCTTAATCTCCTTTTAACTTTAGCGACTATTGCGTCTTTAGCGTTAATTTTCTTAACGCAAGAGGCGCAAAAGGCGCAAACGTGTAAAAATACAATTTCCTATACGATTAAATTAGGCGGCTGGAAGCCGCAACTTTAATAATCTGAACATCGAACATCCAACTTCGAATGAATTATTTTTTTAATTCGACCTGTCCCCCATAGCTTCTTAGCGACGGAGGATGTTCGATGTTCAAAGTTGAATGTTGGATGTTCATCTCTTTGAAATTCCTTAGCCTTAAATTATCGCCCCCTGCGCCAGCAAGCGGGCGCGCAAGGCTGTGACATCCACATCGGCAAAGGCCAGATTCC
>JBAZRS010000381.1:0-5770 GCA_041662825.1 Victivallales bacterium
TCAATGTTTTTGTTTGTGGCTTGTCCCGCCGTAGCTTCTTAGCGAAGGCAGATTAACCCCGTAAGGGGTGTTCCTCTTATGCCTTTTCGAGCAACATCTAGGAAGTTTCTTGGGTAGTCCTACCCATCAGGACGCCAGCCTTTTTGTTAATTCCAAGATTTCATTGATTTCCGACGGGGTGAACAGGCCCCGGATCCCCTGCGGATGCATGATCGTGAAGGGTGATTCTATCAGATCCCGCTTTTGAACTGTCTCTTTCTCCAGTATTACGTCTTTAAGCAGATTCAGGAAATCCAGTTGCCTGGAACTGAGGTTCGTATGGCTATGGATAAACTGTTCAAACGCCTTTGCGACTGTCGCAGGAAAGCTTTCCAGCACTTCAAGTCCTAAAATATGCCTGATGAACTGGATGAATTTCGCCTTGCGGTTTTTATATACTTTCTTAAGCAAATCCTCGGTGATATGGGGATGCTCATCCTGTAAGACGGCAGCGAGTTCCTGAGCTTCTTTCTCGCTAATCTTTTTCCCCTCTTTGATCTTCTGCAAAATCGGATTGCTCTCCGTGAGTTCCAGGATCAGTTTCTCCACCATCTCACGGTATTTGGAAACGCTGACCGCCGAGTGTTCAGGCCCGAACTCCACCATTTCCTTTGTCTTTATAAAATCTGTAAAGTCAAGCTTGGCAGGTTCTGAGCCGTGACTGTCGCCATCCCGGTATTTCATAAGTGCGGAGAGTTTTTCCGCAAGTTCGTCGAATGTGTCATCTGTAGCCTTCGCCCAGTAACTGTTTGTCTGGGCCAGCCTTATAATGGCCTCCTCCCTGGCGACAACATTTACCGAGAGGGGAAGTTCGCCGATCTGTTCAACGACATTGGCCCTCAATATCTCAAATTTCTTTTTTTCATTTGCGAGTTTCGCAAGTGATGTTTCAAGAAGGTCCTTCTGGAAACGCATCGCCTTGAAATCGGTCTGTGATAGGGTCCGGAAAAGCGGTTTAATCTCTGTGCGTAAAAACTCGATCTTGTCATGATTCAGTTTTACCCAGAAATTGTCATCTTGAATCTTGTGCAAGTCTGTGGCAGCCTCATGGATGATCACCGAGTTTTGCGGGAGTTCCTGAATCTGCTTCCGGAGTTTCCCGATTTCCTTTTCGGCAATGGCATCCTCTTTCAGGTCAATTGCCTTCTCGATTTTATCAAGCCTGATGCCGACAAAACGGACAGGGAGCGGGATTTGAACAACAGCTTCTTTTCCCTCGGGATTGAGTTTGAAATATTCGAAGTTGTCCCAGCAGTCAAGAATCAGGAACATGTCTTTCTTGGGACACCAGGGCTTTATCTTGTGTGATTCCAAAAGCCGTGTGCCGCGTCCGATCATCTGCCAGAACTTGGTGTATGAATAGACAGGCTTGGCAAAGACAAGGTTGACCAGTTCCCTGATGTCGATTCCCGTGTCCAACATGTCCACACTGAGGGCGATGCGCGGCATATCGTTGTTTTTAAACTGATCAAGAAGACCGCCCTTGCCGTAAACCCGGGGGTCGTCAGAGACCAGAACTTTCGCCAGTTCTCCCTTATATTCAGGGTAGAGCGCGTCAAAAATCTGTTCAATCCTCCTCGCGTGCGATCTTGAGGCGCAGAAGAAGATTGTCTTGCCGGGCAAAACCCCATTTGAATCTTTTATTGATTCCTCCATGAACTCTTTGACAATAAGGGCGTTTGTACCTTTATTGGTTACGGATTTTTCGAGTTCGGTGCCTTCGAAATTGAATTCCTCGACCTCTTTGCCTTCAAGGATCAGGCGTTTCTGGTCTTCCAGCGAGATTGTCCGCTTGTTTATGCCTTCATCCTGAAACTTGGTGTGTATCTTCATCACCTGAAAATTGCATAGATAGGGCGGAACGTTATTGACCGCCTCCTCGAAAGTGTAGGCGAAAGTAGGAACACCGTCATCGCAATTGAAAAGCTTGAAAGTGTTGTGGTCGATGATGTCTGTCGGGGTTGCTGTGAGTCCGAGGCTGATAGCCTTGAAATAATCAAGCACTTCCCCGTAGGTGTTATAAATGGAGCGATGGCTTTCGTCAATCACGACCAGGTCGAAGAAATGCGGAGAAAGGGTCTTGCCCTCCTCCCTGATGATGTTCAGCATTGTGGGATAGGTTGAGATATAGATGCGGCGGTCTTTGGCGATAAGCTTTTCCCCGACTTTAGGCCAGCGGGGTTCATTGGGCAAATGCTCTTTGAAAGCCGCCAGTCCCTGATCCCGCAAGGCGATCCTGTCCACCAGGAATAAGATCTTTTCCGCATGTCCAGCGCGCATGAGGGCGTCAACTAGGGCAACACATGTTCTTGTTTTCCCAGTTCCGGTGGCCATCACCAACAGGAAATTCCGCTGTTTCTTTTCGATCCCCTCCATTACGGCGCGGATTGCGCGGATCTGATAATCCCTTCCGGCGATTTCCGTGTTTATGAGTTCATCGGCAAGGCGTTTCCTGTTTTCACGAATGTACTGGAACCGCTCCAAATCGTCCCGTGTCGGGAATCCGACAACTTTCCGGGGCGGGTAGTTTTCCAGATCCCAGAAGAAAATCTCAAGACCGTTGGTATAGAAGCAGAAAGGGAGTCTGCCACCGTATTGCAATTGAATATTGTAACAGTACTGCTTGGCCTGTTCCCGGCCCAGTGCGGCGTCTTTGGAAGTCTTTTTGGCTTCAACGACACCAAGAGGTTTACCGTCCCGGCCAAACAGGACATAATCGCTGAACTGATGTCCTTCATAAGGTGTTCGCGGATCAGACACTCCTTCAGGCAGGGGCACGGAAATGTCAAACTCCTGTGAAACCTGTGCAAGATTATTTACATCCCAGCCTGCTGAAAACAGTTTTGCATCAATAAGTTCTTTTCGCGTTTCTGCTTCAGATTTCATCGCTTCTCTTGTCTCTGTATTATCCAGTGGTGGGAATTTTCGATTTTCACAAGGTCTGAAAGTAATCCGGAAATATCGAAGAATCAAGGAGTTTCAGCTTATTTTTCCAGCGGCTGGAAAAATATATTTGGGGCCTTTGTTCAGTATTAGCTCTTGTGGATTTCATCCGGGTCCAGCTTCCTTTTGAAATTCCTGACAGTCAGGATTTCGATCTCCATTCCGGATATCTGATAGATGATCCGGTAATTCCCGTGGATTATTTCCCGGATTGCATGATTGTTGATTTCAGGGACGATCCTTCCGCTTTCCGGAAAAGCCTCAAGCCTCTTGACAGAATTGAATATTTTCCTGATCCATTTGACAGCCTCTGCGCTACTGTCCTGTGAAATATAAGAAGCTGTTTCTGCTACTCTGTCAACAGCCAGCGGTGACCATGTTATCTTCATGACACGATCTTGTCCATAACAGTCTTCAACGCGGATTCATGGGAGATTCCCTTTCCGGCGGCAAGCTGTTTCCTTGCCGTCCCGATATCATCCACAAGTTCAAGATGTTCGATAAGAGCCTCGTATTCATCAACCCCGAGCAGAACCGCAGCCGACTTTCCGTGCTGTGTCACCACGATAGGACGTCTTGTTTTTTTAACTTTGCTTATCAGTCCGGCAGCATTGGCCCTGAACTCAGACAGGGGGTAGAAGTCCTGATTCAGAAGTATCCTGTTCATAATCTCCTCCGCAATAAATATTGTACCATTACTTGTACATAGTATTGCACTAAATTATGATCTTTCAATTTCGATTCCGTATCTTATGCTCTTCATTGATAAACCACCAAGACACGAAGTCATCAATTTAGGCGGTTGGAAGCCGCAATTTTTTCTTCTTGATGCGAAGCATCCTTGGAGTGCGGGAACTTGTTACCGCCTTGTTTCGCGAAATTAATTTCGCGGAATTACCTTACTTCTGGGACGGAATAAATTCCGTCATTAAAGGCGGCAATGAATTGCCGCACTCCACATGCGAATTTCGCAATTCGCAAAAAAATGAATTTAGAATATCAACAACTTTGAAATTCCTATACCGTAAATTAGGCGGATTTGCGCGTTATTCATGGTTTTCAGGTTCCAAAAAGAACGCTCGAACACGAGCATGAAATCCTAAGTCTGACAGGCTTCTAGGCGGATGACCCGAAGTTCGTGTGTCAAATAGACCCGCTACTCTCAAATGCGCCGTATCTTAGCGCCATTCAAATATTTATGAGGATTTCAGAAAATACGATATGGTTCCCTTGGTGACTTTGTGCCTTGGTGGTTGATAATCCTGAAACGGGGGAATCAGCTCTCATGCGCAGAATTCATAGCGTCTTGTCCATGACTGTTTTCCGCCCGGGCCCAAATCGATATTGATGAAAAGTTCAGGCGATACGACATGGCTCATTCCCCACAGTGCAATCAGTTCGGTCTTGAAATCTCCGCTGATTTTAATCTTCGGGCCGCCGCCTGTGCAGGAAATTTGAGCTGTCACAGGGATATTGCGGTCAAAGCCTTCAGGACGGCAGTAAAAGGCGTTTTCCGGAACTTCCGGGAAAACAATTGCATCGTCCTTCAAACCGATTCCTTTGCATATTGAATTTTTCACAGGTTTGAAATTGAAATCCAGCCTGTAGCCTGGGCCGACTTCCTTCCCGTCGAGATTGACGAAATTGTGGTTGTATTCTACTGTCTGTATTCTTTTTTTCCCGACATTCTTCAGGAGAGATCTGATTTCCAGGATGTTTTTATTTACAGTCAGGGTTTTCTCGTATTCGAATGAATAGCCGCGGCAGTTTTCAGGCGCCTGGCGGAAAACCATTGTGGATTCATCTGGTTTTTCCACAACTGTCTTGAAAGGGAGAAAATCATAGCGTTTGAAAAAATTGTACGGCTCATTGTCGGCTTTTGCGAGAAGGCCCGTCCCGATCTTGGGAAAATGTTCCCCGGGCTTGGCGTCGTCATAGCCCACCGGGCAGAAAATCCCGAATTCGCCGCAGAGTCCGGCTCCGGCAAACGATTCACTGCCTTTCGGGACTTTTTCAATTGTGCAGAATTCATATTTCGCATCAAGGACGACCTGTGTTATGAATCCGGTCCAGTCAAAGCGGGGCCCTTTGTACCTGCTTCCCGGTTCAGCCACTTCAACTCTCAGGTTTTCACTTTTTATGTTCATTGATTTCATGATATCCGGATCCCCTTTCCAGTGTCCATATAGTCGAGGCAATTTCAAAATTGCCTCTATTGAGCTGATTGCTTAAGTTGGTGTTCACGGCTTTAGCGTGTCTAAGCTGTTGAATACGAAGACACACTAAAGTTGTGAACACCAACAAGAGAGATTGCCGCAACAACATTCTCTTGTATTTTGCAATCAGCTCAGTCAGATAATTATTTTCGAGCCTGGACTTATATTGCGTAAAACACATATATCAACATCGAATAGGACAAAATAATAATATTTTCAGGGGGGCAACTCTTGACATGCAAGGCTTTGCGAATTATTATTTCATCAATACTGAAATATTTTTCATCCATGGAGATATTTTAATGCCTGGAAATGAACCGGTACAATCACTGATGAGGGGGCTGGACATACTTCTGTTCGTGGCGCAGGGCCGGGACGGACAGAGGCTTAGCGATCTTTCCGATAAAATGGGGCTCAACCCGAGCACCGTCCACAACCTTGTAAAGTCCCTGCGCTTGAAGGGATTTGTCGAAAAATGCCAGGATGGACGGCTCAGGACAGGAAATGTATTCCGTGAACTGATGAAGACAGGTTCAGTTTCCGGATTCCATGGAAAAGTGGAAATGGAGATG
>JBAZRS010000382.1:0-5738 GCA_041662825.1 Victivallales bacterium
GAAGACGTTGAAATTCTTTCCGGACTCCGCGAAGGTGAACAGGTTGCGGTCCCGGAATCATCGCATTGAAGAAGGTGGACAAGGACTGAAACTCTGAATTGCTGAATAATTATTTCTTGTATTTTCTCTTTTAAGTCAGGCGTTTAGGCCTGACCATGGAGTGCGGGAACTTGTTACCGCCTTGTTCTGCGAAATTAATTTCGCGGAGTTACTTTGCCATTGGACGGAATAAATTCCGTCGTTAAAAGCGGCAATAAATTGCCGCACTCCATGTGCGAATTTCGCAATTCGCAAAAGATGGGATTGGAAACTTTGAAATTCCTTAACGTTAAATTAGGCGGCTAAAGGCTGCAGCAATACAAACGAATACATAAAACAAAAGAACAGCCCTTGCGGGCTTGACTACCAACGAATCCAGGAATTGTTTGTAGTTAATGCCGCAAGGCATGTTCTTGAGATTTTTTGCAAAACAGGAATCAATCACATGTCAGAGAAGACAGAAGCATCCAAACCGAGCGAGCATAAGTTCACGGACAAGATCATCGGCATTTTTCTGAAATCCAATCTTTCCCTGATCCTGATCATCCTTGCGACAATAATGGGTTTTGCCGCACTTTACCTCACACCCCGCGAGGAGGATCCCCAGATAATCGTTCCTCTGGCTGATGTCTATGTTAATTTTCCAGGGCATTCCGCCTCCGAAGTCGAACAGCTTGTCACAACGCCACTCGAAAAAATCATCTATCAGATAGACGGCGTCGAATACGTCTATTCCATGAGCCGTGAAAACCAGGCCGTCATAACTGTCAGATATTATGTCGGGGAGGACAGGGAACGCAGCCTTGTAAAGCTTTACAAGAAAATACAGGAAAACCTGGACATTGTTCCCCCTGGTGTGACCGACTGGGTCGTTAAACCGATTGAAATAGATGATGTTCCGATTGTGACACTGACATTGACTTCCAAATCTTCCGACAGCATGACCCTCCGGCGTGTCGCAGAGGAAATCACACAGCATTTGTCAGCGGTAAGTGATGTTTCCAGGGCGTATGTGATTGGTGGCAGTCCGCGCGTGGTGCAGATATTCATGGATCCCGACAGGATGGCGGCCTATCATGTTTCCCCCCTGGAACTGCAGCGAGCGGTAAAAGCGTCCAACCTTAGCATGACCGCTGGCGATTTCCGGAGCAGGGACAATTATATTGAAGTGGAAGTGGGACAACTCGTTAAAGATTCCAGACAGTTGCGCGAACTGGTTGTCGGCGTCTTCGACGGCCGTCCGGTATTTCTTAAAGACGTGTCTGACATTGAAGACGGGCCGGAGGAGATCAGTAGTTACGTCCGATATGGACAAGGGCCTGCAAAGGGATTCACAAAAGATGAATTCTTCCCCGGTACTTCGCTGGGCAAAAAATCCGCTGAGATGATTAAGGATTCTGCAAGCAATACTTCCAATCCCGCGGTGACGATTGCAATTGCCAAGAAAAAAGGGGCGAATGCGGTGTGGGTTGCCAATGCGGTGCTGAAAAAGGCGGATCATCTCAAAGACTCAATTGTCCCGCAGGACATGGAGCTTGTTGTCACAAGGAATTACGGTTTGACCGCCGATGAGAAAGTTAATGAACTGGTATGGGGCCTTGCGATAGCGATTTTAATCATCGTAGTGTTGTTGACCTTCGGATTGGGCTGGCGCGAAGCAATTATTGTGGCGTTGGCGGTTCCGGTGGTCTTTGGATTGACGCTCGCTGTCAACCTCCTGCTTGGCTATTCGATAAACAGGGTGACTCTTTTCGCGCTCATACTGGCGCTCGGACTTCTGGTTGACGACCCCATTGTGGATGTTGAAAACATTGCGAGGCATTTCTCGTTCAGGAAAAAAGCCACACGCCGCATAGTGCTGGACGCCGTTTCCGAGATCCGCCCGCCGCTGATAATCGCGACATTCGCAGTGATTGTCAGCTTCCTTCCCATGTTTTTCATCACCGGGATGATGGGACCCTACATGCGCCCGATGGCGCTGAACGTTCCTGTCACAATGATTATGTCGATGCTTGTGGCTTTTACGATAACGCCCTGGCTTGCGTACCATATGCTGAAACGCAAATACAATGAAGGTGTGACCGTGTCCGGTCATCAACATGAATCGCAGGGACATGATGCTGTTAAAGAGACCCGGCTGTATAAAATTTTCCATCCCCTGATGGAGCCGCTGCTGCGTACACGCCGGCGCTCAATAACCTTTCTCGCGATAATCGCAGGGCTTACCGTAGCGGCGCTGGCCCTTGCCGCCTTCCGAAGCGTGCCTTTGAAGATGCTGCCGTTTGACAATAAGAACGAGCTTCTTCTGGTTCTGGATTTTGATGAAGGAACGACTCTTGAGAGGACAGACGCGGCTGTTCGCGATTTCGAAAGATATCTTTCCGGAATTCCCGAGATTGCGGATTATGTAAGCTATGTCGGACTCTCTTCCCCGATGGATTTCAACGGACTTGTACGCCACTATTATATAAGGAAGGGTGATAACATTGCGGAAATCAGGATTAATCTGGCAGGCAAGAAAAATCGCAGTCTGCAAAGTCACGGACTTGGCCTGTGCATGCGCGGCGAACTGCAGAAGATTGCGGACAGGAATAATGCGAGGATGAAAATCGTCGAGACCCCTCCAGGACCTCCTGTAATAGCCAGCATTGTTGCGGAAGTTTACGGACAGCCTTATAACAGCTACGAGGATTTGCTTCTCGCCGCAGATGCAGTGAAGGCTCGCCTTTCGGCAGAACCGGGAGTTGTCGATGTCGATGATGTCAGGGAATCTGCACGCATGAAATTCACATTCGTCACAGATAAGGAGAAAGCCGCACTGAACGGCATAAGCACTGCGAATGTTGCGGAGACGCTCAGGATGGTCCTCTCCGGTGCGACTGTCGGACTTGTAAAAAGCGATACGGAACGGAACCCTTTGAGAATCGAGCTTAAAATACCGGTTTCACAGAGGACCAGCGCATCAGATCTGGCCCGCATATATGTAAAAGGTGAAACAGGAAATCTCGTTCCCCTGTCCGAGCTGGGCCGCTGGGAATCATCACGGGTCGACCAGCAGATATACCATAAGAATATTCAGCGTGTCGCATATGTGTTTGCGGAGACTGCGGGGAGGCCGCCTGCGGATGTAGTTGTCGACTTGCAGAGCGACAAAGTGGAATTCGATTCCCCGGCAGTAAACGGCAAACGGATAAAAGCCGGTAACGGGTGGTTGTCCGACGCCCTTGCAAAGCCTGTTTCCCGGCGGACTTTCCTGTCAAACGGCAGCGGGATAAAGTGGGCGGTACCGGATAATTTCAAGATTGATTTCGCAGGCGAGGGGGAGTGGAAGATTACGCTGGATGTGTTCCGGGATCTGGGGCTGGCATTTGCTGCTGCGCTGGTCGGGATTTACATACTGCTAGTGGCTCAGACAGCCTCCTTCACTATTCCGCTGGTGATAATGACGGCAATCCCGCTTACGGTTTTAGGCGTAATGCCCGGCTTCTGGCTGCTCAATCTTGTTAGTTCAAACTATGCAGGCGCTTATCTCGACCCTGTTTATTTCACAGCCACGGGAATGATCGGAATGATAGCGCTTTCCGGCATTGTGACCAGGAATTCAATCATTCTTGTGGACTTCATCCACAGGTCGCTGTCTGAAGGCCGCACACTTTTCGAATCAATATTGGAAAGCTGCGTCGTGCGTCTGCGCCCGATACTGCTGACAGCCAGCGCCGCAATGCTCGGGGCGGTGCCGATAATCATAGATCCGATTTTCTCCGGTTTGGCCTGGGCTTTGATTTTCGGGCTTTTAGCCTCAACTCTGTTCACGCTTTTCGTGATTCCCGTAACCTACTGGCTGCTCTATTCGAACAAGCCCGGGCACGGACTGCCGGAAACAGATGAGGCTATGTAGTGTTTAATCGCTTTATTTCAAATTCATTTCCGGAAATTATACAGGAACCCCTAATGCGTCTTTATTTTGTTAGGTAGGGACGCCTCGCCGAGGCGTCCGCCTGGAAAACGGACAGTTCGGCGAACTGCCCCTACCTAAGAATAATTGTCCTTGCAGCAAGACTCCTATATTACTCGCGGCGAGAATGTTGCCAACTTGGGGTTTTCCGCTTAAGTAACTCGGGTCAAATAGACCCGCGCTACTTTTAACTGTACTTTAACTTATCGACATTCACAAATCTTTCAGTAATGCCTCATATTGAGGCTCCTCCTGAGGTGCGTGGTTACTGACGCATTACAGGAACCCGCAGTTGAAGGCGCGGTATGGCGTGATCTGGTCGAGGCGCTTCGCGGAACTCATGGCGTTGGGATTGACATCGCACCATGAGCCCCGCGACAGGCGTCAAAATAAGCTCATTATATCTCGAAATCAGTCGTCAGATATTCTGCCCTGATCGGTAAGTATGCATGACCTGCAATGATATCATACGGCTCTTTCATGTTATGGCACTTGATTCCGCTCTCGATAAGCTCCTCGACAACAGAAGAAAGATTCACACCCTTTTCTTCCTTTATCCTATGAATAGCCTCGAACAGCGCCTTGCTGATCCATACCGGTCTGGCTGAATGATCCGCCCCGGTATCAGGTAAGTTAGATTTCCCCTTTCTTTCACTCATACACCCCACCTCATATTCATGACGGAAACAGGACAACCTTTTACTATAATAACTTTCATCGCACGTTATGCAATTATTTTTATATAAAATATTTCTATTTTATTTTGAAATAATAATAATTATTATGCATATTGATTACTTGCATAATTATTAAAAACATAATAAAATGTTAAATTATCACAGAAAATCATGAAAATCATCAATCATCAGTTCCTTGATGCCCTTCATAAGCTCAAACAGGAGCTTGGCACAAACAAGTCTATTGCGGAAAGCGCGGACATTTCCGAAGTCCACGTGGGAAGACTCCTGTCCGGTAAAATTGAAATGTTGAAAGACGACACTTACGGCAGATTGCACCACCTGCTTGAACCCTATCTCGATAAGGATTACGAATACAGCCATTATGCCCATCCGGCTAAGGCGTCGGACAGGAAAAAATGCCCCTGTCCGGCCGGTTTGTCCGACATGGAGAAATTGCTCGTCAAGTATTTCCGCGGCTTCAACGAGGAGGAGAAACTTTCCATTCTGGTGATGCTTAAGGATAAGAGAAAACTTCCAGCCTGATTCTTCTGCTGACTGTGCCAGGGCCAAAATTATCATCCTGGTGTTCCGTGAAATTACCCCTAAGTGTTCTTTTCCTAGCCATGGGAATTGGATACTGCTATAAAAGACATTCTTCAATTTGCATGATGCTCCCTGCCTGTTGACGTTTTTGCATGAAAATTGCATGATTGCTCTTCAAGGCGTTGCCCGTATCCGTAAAAAAATAATTGAAAAATTCCCCCCGGTCATAGAACGACTGAGGCAGATCTCCCCTTACTGGAAGTAGTGACCAAGAGGCCAAGTATCCGAGGATCCGAGTGACCAAGGGGCAATGTGTCAGAGTATAAACGTGTCAGAGTTTGAAGAAATAAACCAACCATCCATACACTCGAGTTGATTGCTTATGTTCACGACCTTAGCGTGTCTTTTCCAACTCAAAAATCGTAACCGTTAAGCTGGGCGTTTTTGCCTCATAAGTAGCGCGGCTCTTTAGACCGCGAAAACATAAGATTCTCGGGCTTCCGCCTTCGCTAAGATGCTAC
>JBAZRS010000383.1:0-5725 GCA_041662825.1 Victivallales bacterium
GCCTCTGAAAGGTAAACGCGGGACGGGCCCTTGCCCCTGAAATAATAACCGGCGCCATGCGCCCCAAGCAGGGCCGAAAATACCAGTGCGAGTTTCGCAAACTTGTGGATCTTGTCCCAGTTGTAAGCGAAAAGCAGGATGACGCCAAGTCCGAAAATGATTGCGCCGATGACGGAAAATATGAGCGGGCCCCAGTTCCTCAGAGGTGTTTCCTCAGGATAAAGGGCGCTGATCCTGTCGGCCTGCCCGCGGTCGATTATGCCGTCACTGATCCAGCGTTCAAGTTCCTGAACAAGCCATTTTGTGTTTTTGCTCACCGCTCTATATATCCTTGTTTGTTAACAATTCTGTAACCTTTAGCAAGGTCAAGACAAAGCTCAGGACAATTGAATGCAAACTTTTTTTCCACACGCTTTGGCATATTCAAAAAGCGTGGTCAAAGTGATGTTCTGCCCCTGTTCAATCCTTGCGAGATTCGACTGAGAAGTGTGCAACTTTTTCGCAAGCTGTTGCTGGGTGAGACGGGTTTCCTCCCTTGCCTTATGAAGAAGTTCAGCTACTTCATAGGATTTGCCAAGAGCGTTATATATCTGCCGGTTCTCCGGTTTGGACAAAAGCTTATCACGCCTTTCCCGGCGTTTTGCGACAAGCTCCTTTTTGGTTTTCTGATCCATAGGCCAATCGGCTCCAGTCAGTTTTTTCATAGTATTCATGGTCTCACCTCATCAGTTTTATAATTTTTCTGGCAAGATTCAGTTCCCTGTCAGGTATCTTCTGGGACTTTTTCTCATAAGCGTGAATGCCATAGGCTTCATCGTTCTTCATATAGACATAAAAGACTCTGATGTTTTTAGGGTTCGTTATCCTTATGGCGAAAAGATCCTTCTCAACTTTTTCACCGTAAGGGGAAATCAGAAATCCCTTTTCTTCCAGCAGATCGATGATTTTTTCATATTTAACCTGGACAGCCTCAGGCTGTTGTTCAAAAAATTCAGTTACTCTGGGAAGTTCAATATATGTCTTTTTCATTAATCCACCTTTCCGCCTAGCGTCAATTATACCATGTATGATATAATGTTCAAGAGCCTATTTATTTTATTAACTGAAATATTCAAGCATTCCTTTCCATGAAAGAGTCCCGTTTTGTATTTGATATAGTAGATATGCCGGATTGTCCGCCTGTCACGGCATATAAATCTTGAACAAGGTAATATTGTGCCACTCCTCTAACTTGTTAATTGTTTTTTGTCATTCCATCAAACCCCCTACCGTTACATTTTGGGCAGGCCAGCATGATCTTGGTGACAGTATTCTTTTTATCGTTATATATTGTTCCAACAACGGAACCTGTTCCGTTACACCTGTCGCAACGCCTGACAGTCCAAACTGAAGAAGAATTGTGCTTCTTCATCTTTGATTCCTGAGCTATGGTATTACCCTTTGACTGCTCTTTTCTTTTAACGTTCTGAGCACTGGATTGCCCGGAATCATCCTCACTGTGGGAGGATCTAAGTTCTTCATAATCCCCCTCGTTGTCGCTTTCAGCCTTAGAATAAGGGGCTCCAGTAACAAACAGCACCGCAACAAACATTAAAATAAGTTTGAACATATTCATAAAAGCCTCCATTTATTTAATAATAATTTAACAACAACTTGCTATTTGAGCCTATTGTGAATCTGGATTGCTACTATCTTCTTTTTGTTTTACAAAGAGTTTCGGGGTGAATTTTTCCAGATCTAACTTGAATTCATTCTCACTTCTATTTCTGACTGCTGACACAAACTCTTGCGTATAAAATATTGCATGGCACTCAGGACAACGATACTTCCTCTCTACGACAAACATCTTGTCCTGAATTATCAGAGGTTCTTTGCTGCTAAGCCTCTTGTGGCACTTTGATGTAGTTATTGTCTTTAGCTTCACCCGCTTGTTTGAATTTTCCACGCATGTCAGACAATTCATTTTTATCTCCTTCAAAAATCTTTAATATATCCGAAATATCTATGGATATACTGTTTGCTTTGGCATGAGCCCGATTGCAACCGTTTCCCGAATGTAATTCAGATCATTTCTCTGTTCTATTAAAAAACTTTTATGCCATAGAGTGTTCACAAATTATCGAAATACACCGGATCTGCGCAGAACCTGCATATCACATCGTCCACGGAACTGTCAAACTTCATCTTATCAACAGCCCTACCCTTCCCACAGTGGAAACACGGATAACTGGCCACCCTGTCCCTTCCCCACAGGTGAAAATACTCCATCTGGATATTGTATGTCAGGGCGTGAGTTTCGGTTTGCACCATCCTATCTTCACTTCCCATGCTGGTATGTGTGTGAAATATGCCTCCGGTCATTCTGGGATCGTGGTACTTTTTCACCATGGCCTGTAGGACGTGGTGTTCACCGTACTCCTTCAGCATTTTAAGATACGGCTGTGCCTCTTCCCATTGTATAAAGACAAGATTGTAGTAGAACAATCTCTTCTCATCGTATACTGTCTTGCGCATATGCTCCTTTCTTAAAACCCTGACGCTTCTCGGTATTGCAGGGCGACACGGTTGCGTATCATTTCTTTGAGGTATTCGATGTGCTCTTTCAGCTTTCGTCTGAGCGCACTGTCAATAGCCGACTTGGCTTCTGCGACGACATGCGAATCTTCTCCCGTCCTTCTGACCGTACAATAAGTCCTAAAACCCCCAGCATGATTCATCGGCATCGTCGTATTTATCATGGGTTATTTTGCACTCGTATACTTCACAGGATAGGTAATTATTCCAATACCGCTTATCGTGCTGGAATCTGCATGCTTAAGTTCAAAGACCCTAGCGGGATCTTCCATTACCCTGCCACAAAATTTAGACACATAATGAAACACTTTAATTTCAACATTGTAAATTGGCTTTCCCGTTTCACCACCCCATCATTTTAGAGGCGTAAGATAAAAATATTATCCCGCCTGTTATTATTCCAAAGAACAATCCTATCACCGCTGGTATTATTCCAAAGTTCAACTGTGACGGATAGTAGGGCGGTTTATCGAACATATCCCTGTGGTAATACGACCTCTTCGGGTATCTTGATTCCCTCATCGGAAGCACCCCCTTATCAGCATTATGGGAAGCATCCACGGCAAGAACATTAAAAAAAGCAGTATCACTGTGAAGAAAACCCCCATCAGATAGCTGGCCACAAAATTCATGATGAACGCCATGTGCACAAACTGCCGATCCGCCTCGCCTATCTTCCTATAGTATTGACTGCGTTCCAGGCGGGTTTCCAGCTCATCTAGGTTAATGGAGCTGTCATACTTGACCGCCCATTCATCCCTGTTATATTTAGGCATCATAAGCAATTTCCCTCCATGTTTGAAACACACGCCTTAGAACCTTAAATTTCATATTGGACTCCGCATGGATCAATTAATCATATTTGCATGTTTTTGAAAATGGAATCAAGCCAAGAAAATATTTCCGGATAATATTTCGCATCAAGAACAAACTCCTGGCCGCTGCATACTGAAGAAAGTTCCGTATAATCATCGAACAATTTCCATCTCGAATTATCCGAATGATATGTAAGGGGAGGTTTGTCTCCGGAATAGGGATAAAACCAAGAGGGTAACTTCCATGTCGATGCACTGCCAGAATTTGACGAAAGCCTGATATCTTCAGAAAAATCCTTGAAAGTGCCGGCACCGCAATAGTTCCTACCCGAAACAGGCAACTTTTTCGCAGATATGAATATGCTGTTGTTTGCACCTTTGATTTTCATGTGAGGGTGATATTTCAGCCAGTCCAAGTCATCAGGCAGTTCATCGTTCAAATCAACAACCCTGTCGACAAGAAGATATCCGAAAATGGCATGGAACGGTTTTGTTCCTTTGCGATATTGCAGCTTGCCTGCGACATATTCGGTTTCCCGGAAAAGGCCGAAGAACAGGAAAAGATCCCCTTCTCCGACAGAATTGTTCTTCAGGTGGGACAATGACTGCGCCTGCTGTCCGAACACCGGGCGCCATCCCTTATCCCTGGGAAAGGAATTTGAACAGAGATCAGGATCAAGGTGGGCCATGTAATTTTCTTTTATCTTTGAGCCGCTCAGATCGGAAAGGATCTGATACACGTTCTCATAATTTCCTGCGTCTGTTCTGATTTCCCTATACAATATGCCTGAATTTTTGTCAGGGATGGGGAATGACAGTTTCACCGTTCGGCAGTACCGCATTCGGGATTCCTCCGTTCTGTGAATCAAAGCCTTTTCTGCTGAATATGACTTTCATTTCTTCACCTTGAACTTTTGCCAGGAAAGATCAGTATTTGGCCAATGTCCCGGAGCTGAGTGTATGCCCGGAGAGAATTTCCGCATATATTTCTCGAAACATGATATATCTGAATCAGTGAACTTGCAGGTGTGTCCTGTAGTCCCCCTTGGGTATCCCTTAACAAAATGCGTCATATTTCCGGGAATTTTGGCAGGATTTGAACCGAAATACCAGAAATCCGGCATGTCTGAAACCAATACGTATTTTCCGACGAGATCACGTTCCTTATTTTTTAAATCCTCAGTTCCGTCCTTGTTTGAATGGAGGGAAGGCAGTTGCTTGAAATCCGTTCCGGAGAGCGGCTGGTAGATATTGTCTCCGCATTTGTATAAAACTTTGTCAGCCGACCTGTCGGGGATTTTGTTCTTGAATTCACGTTTTTCATGGAACTCTTTGAAAGTTATTTTATCGGATACACGCATGGCATATACAATACCAAATATTTCGGAAGTGGAACTTGTTTCAATACCCAGACTGTTGCAAAGTCCTTTTCCACGTATTCCTACTATCCAGTCGCCTATTGACGCTGTTTTGCGTATCTGGGGCTTGCAGCAGGCCAAGGTGCATCGGTTAAAGAACGGATTGGGTGAGAATCCGCCATCGTGGGTCATGATGTACGAATACAATTTCATTTTTCCATCCTAGATTTTATGTTTCTTATAATATGCATATTTCTGCCTTTTATCGTATTTTATATTAATGGCTAGGACATTTTATGTCCTATTGAATCAAACACCTATAATATTTTTAAATTTAATGGAATTTACCTATGATAACTACTCTTCTTAATCGTTTCCAGTCATTAAACCATCAGCCCACAGTAAAACATCAAAGAGCATGAGAACAAATGCCTGTGCCGTGAATCGAGTAGGAAGATATTTGCTTCGAACCATTTTAGCATGTGCACCTTCGTTACATGCAAGAGAATATATCAGCAAGTTGAATTTGTCTATGACAAGGTCTTTATCGATTATTTCTCTATCAACTAGATACCTGAAATTCGCCCTGCATTGAACTTCTGCCTGATCGTATTGATTTACAACGAATTTCACGGGAATTACATTTTCATCATACCTGTTTAGAACAATGAATATTCTTTCTAACATTATCCTGATTTTTACAAGAATATCCATTATAGTCCCTACTACTTCTGTGTCTTTCGTCTTTTTTAATTCTATCGCTTTCAGCCTCTTTAATATGTACATCAAATTCCTCTCATCTTCTACATCGAAATAACCTCTTGAGAAAATCTGAAAAACCTCTCTGTACTCGCACTTTATATTTATATCATCAATGGAATTTATCGTTTTTTTCAGTCTGTCAAGATCATCTTCCTTGCCTTTTTCTATTAAATTAGTCTTCCGGAATTTGACATAGTGAATCAACTTCTTTGTCTC
>JBAZRS010000384.1:0-5716 GCA_041662825.1 Victivallales bacterium
TGAAAAGAAAAACATCTGCGGCGGCGGAACCCGAATCAATTTTGACAGGCCAATCCCGTTTTCCGGAAAAATCCTCCTCTGGACATGGAACACCATAGTCAGATTCTATCCCATGGCGGCCGGCTCTTTCCTCTTCTGCAGGAAAGACGCGTGGCGGGAAACCGGCGGCTTCGACGAGGAGCTTTACGCTTCGGAGGAAATATCGTTTTCAAAAAAACTCCGGAAATGGGGAAAGAGAAACGGCAAAAAATTCATCGTCCTGAAAATCCCCGCCGTCACTTCCGGAAGAAAGTTCGAATGGCATTCAATGACCTGGATCATCCTCAATTTCATGTTCTTTGCAATCTTCCCGTTCGGCGTCCGCAGCAGACGCCTCTGCCATCTGTGGTACAAGAGGAAAGGATAGAAGTTGGGAAGTTCTAAAGTGCTAAAGTTCTAGAGTGCGAAAGTGCGGGAGTTAAAGCTCATATCTCGCAGCCTGATTGATTTTCACCGGAGATAAAGTAAATTACCGTGGAGGTTGAAAATTATGGACAGGCTTATATTCACATTATTTTTAACGGGGGTATTTATGGGCACTCTTTCAGGCGAGGAGAAACCGGGATTTACCGTTTCAACGTCAAGTTTCCAGGAAAGCAGGGCGATACCTGCGAAATTCGCAATGAAAGCCGTTGAAGGCGGGCAGAATATTTCGCCCGGACTATCATGGGGAAATCTTCCTGAAGGCACAAAAACAATTGCCGTGACATGCATCGACATTCATCCTGTCGCTCACAAATGGGTTCACTGGATGGTGATCAATATTCCTGCAGACAGCACCGGCATCCCGGAAGGAGCGTCTCCCGGCAAAATGCCCAAGAGCTCAAAGGAGTTGAAGAATTCCTATGGCGACGAAGGTTACGGCGGTCCGCAGCCGCCCAAGGGAAGCGGAGTTCACAGCTACATTTTCACTGTTTACGCTCTCAGCGGGCAAATAAACACTTCGGGCTCCGTCTCCGAAGACGCCTTTTTAAAACTCATATCCGGCAAAGTGATTGCCAAAAGCCAGCTGACCGGAACTTTTTCAAGGTAAGACTCTTGAGTTTCCTGCATCCGCTGTTGAGGGAAAAATCCCTTGCCGATTTTCATTCCGCCGTTCTTTTACCAGATCGACTGGCGGCGGGAATAGATTGACTGTATGAAACCTAGCAAAACCATCGTCACTACCATGAAAGTTCCACCGTAACTGATCAGGGGCAGAGGAATCCCGGTAATCGGCATGATCTTGATTGTCATGCCGATATTGACAAACGAATGGGCGAAAAACAAGCCGGCGATCCCTGCCGCTATGTATCTGCCGAAGCTGTCAGGCGCAAAAACTGCGGCCCTCAGGCAAGACACTATTATGAGAAAATACAGGAAGACAACTGCAACCGAACCGGCGAATCCGGATTCTTCGGCAATCACCGAATATATGAAGTCCGTGTATGAAACATTTTTCGGCAGGAAACCGAGGGTGTTCTGGGTACCCTGCATGAAACCTTTCCCGTACGCGCCACCGCTGCCGACCGCGAGTTGCGACTGGAGGCTGTTCCAGCCCCGGTTGTCCGGATCGCGTTCGGGATTCATGAACACGAGTATTCTCTCCTTCTGATATTCTTTCAGGAAGGGATAAACTGCCGGAACTGAGGCGCACGCCAGGAATAATCCGATGAAAATCCATTTCCATTTAAGCCCGGCGACTATCAGAATCGAACAGATCATCGGAATGAACACAATGCTGGTCCCCAGATCAGGTTCGGCTACAATGAGGAGGAAGGGGATTCCGCAGACTATGCCGAGAAGGAGAAGATTATGGAATTTGTTTATGTCGAATCCCCTGACCGACAGCATCCAGGCGGCGATAAGGAGCAAACCGAACTTCGCGAATTCAGAAGGCTGAATGCTTATCCCTCCAATTGAAAACCACCTTCTCGCGCCGTTGATGTCAACCCCTATTTTAAGGACAAGCACAAGCCCGATCAGGCACGCCACGTAAAAAAAAGGCGTAAAAATCATCAGCTTGCGGTAATCGAAAAAAAACGTCATGCATATCCAGACGGCAAACCCGATTGCAGCCCAGAGGAGCTGTTTCTTCCAGAGGAGGGTCGCCTTGAACCCCGCCTGCTGCCCGGCCCCGTAGATAAATAGGACCCCTATTGCAAGAAGACATGTCATGGCAAAGAGCTGGATGAAATCCACTTTCCCTATTATGGAAATGACAAGGCCTTTAACGGATCTGGCTGAATCGTCTTTATATGGCATTTGAAAAGCGCGGCCTCAAATTTTCAATTTGTTCTCATACATGAGATTAAGGATCTTTTCCCGGATGATAAGGAGCCTTGCAGACTGGTCATCCATTCTTGCAGACAGTTCCGGCTGGGCCGAAGCAACTTTATTTGCAAGGCCGATAATGTCATTTATTATTGAATTGAGACGCTTGCAGTTGGCAATTACAAGGGACGGCATATCCGGCGGAACTTCCATTACCCCGACAATTCTGGAGAGAAGCACCCCGTAGAGGCAGATACCCCTGAGTCCGCAGTTCATAATCTCCCCCTTGAAAGAGGAGGAATATAATTTTGTCCACGTCAGGGATAGGTCGAGGACTTTCCTGTAAATGTCGGCACCCTTCATGTTTCTCCAGTCCTCCGGAAGGAGAAAATCATCTTCACACTCTTCGCAGTTGCATTGGAATAGCATGTCGTAAAGCTCATTAGCCTCAGGCAGGGATTTCTGCATCTTCTTTATACGGCTGAAGAGAATCTCCTCTTCGTCGGGAAGGTCTATATATCTCGGCAGCTCGCGCATATATGCGCTTATGCACTGATCCTCCTCGCGGAAAATGCTTTCCCACTTGAATTCATCCCATTTTTTTATGTCTTGGGCCATCATATTCCCTTGTTAATTTTTCCGGAACGGAAAAATTTTCTTCATCTCCTGCCCCGTACTGAGCTTGTCGAAGCAGATTACCGAGCGGGCTGATTGTCGCTGGCCGTCAGCTACCAAACAGGCGTTCAACGTGCAACGATTTCAACGTGTATTGATTCTCCGGTTCTTATCCTCGCTACCCGCTCCTCGCTCCTCGCTCCTCCCAAGTCCCCCTCACTTACTTCTCCCCGGACAGGCTTTTCTTGGCTAGAAGTTTTAGCGCGTCAACCTTCGGCGCATCGCCCCAGAGACTTTCCAGCTGATACTGTTCTCTCATTTTGGGGGAAAGGATATGGACAATGACGCTTCCGAAATCAATGACCATCCACTGGCTTGCGGCCGCACCGTCGATCACGCGCGGCCTGAGATTCATTTTTGCGCGGACTTCCCGGGCAATACTGTCGGAAATGGCCGCCAAATGCGGAATTGATTTGCCAGTGCAAAGCACAAAATAATCTGCAATCACGGACAAGCCTGAAACTTTAAGCGTAATGATGTTGTCCGCCTGATGGTCGTCTGCGGTCTTTGCGCATGTGAAAGCCAGTTCCTCCGGTTTTCCGGGAAGATCAGTTTTCAAAGTCTTCGCAGTCGCCTTAACTGCCTTCTTAGTGGTTTTCACCTTCGCTTTTGCCGTAGTTTTCCTGACCATTAACATCCCTCCGGATTAGTTTTTTCGATTATAAATCCCGTTTTTAATGATATACCTGTAGACATCTGGGTCAAGCAGACCGCAGACATCTTCGCCTCTTGAAATCTTATCCCTTGTATCTGTCGATGAAAAATCATAGAAAGGCATCGGCAATATATATCCAAGAAGCCTTTCAGCAACTTCCATGCCCCAGTTTAAGCAAAGTTCTTCCCGGGAAGGCAGAAATCCTGTTCTCGGATATACGAGCAGTGACCAGTTTTGAACAAGCTCCTCCGCCCTGTACCAGGTATGGAGGAGTTTCAGGCTGTCGCTCCCTATCAGCAGTTTTATTTCCGAATCAGGGCGGATCTTTGAAAATTCACCCAGGGTGTCGAAAGTGAAGGAAGGTCCTGTCCGTCCGCTTTCGATGTCGGAAACGTCAAACTTGTCATTCCCCTTTGTCGCAAGCTTCAGCATGTCCAAGCGGGCCTTGAATTCAGAAACAGGCGCACCGGGCTTGTGGGGCGGCTTGAATGCCGGCACAAAAACAATCCTGCCGGCCGCTCCTGACGAAATGACCTTTTCGGCAAGCCCGACATGCCCATTGTGCGGAGGATCAAAGGTTCCTCCGAAAAGGGCAATGGTGCCATTGACGATTGACGATTGACGATTGACGATTGAGGAATATTTAACCACGAACCACCTAAAGCGACAAAATTTAATAACCACAGGATATACAGAAACATAAGCATATATGAGTCACGAAACACGCTAACCACACGAAATACTTTGTTTTCTAAATTCTACTTTCTATATTCTATTTTTATCTTCACACTTCAGCACTTTAGAACTTCCCCTCACGTCTTAAGTCTCGGATCAAGGATATCCCGGAGCGAATCTCCGAGGGTGTGCAGGGCCAGGACCAGGAAAAACATGAATCCGGTGGCACCTGCGACTTCCCACCAGACCCCCTGCCAGAGACGCTGCTGCCCGTCTGCGATCATCACTCCCCAGCTCGGTTCAAGCTGAACCCCCAGTCCGAGATAGCTCACAATGACTTCCGTCATGACCGCATAAGCGAATCTGATCGTGAAATAAATGATCACAAGATGGAAAAGGTTCGGGATCACATGGCGCATTACAATTTTGAACGGGGAAAAACCCAGGGCTTTTGCAGCCTGGACATAGGCGGTATTTTTGAGTTTCATTGCTTCAGCCCTGACAACACGGCAGAGACTGACCCAGCCCGTAAGTCCTATCCCGAGATAAACAGCCACCATTCCGGGGTCGGCATGGAAAAACGCGGACGTCTGATTGAATATTTCCGCAAGGGGGGGGTAGAGAAAGCCTTTCGTGACAAGAAGCGCAAAAGCCAGCACGAAAAGCAGGGTCGGCATTGAGGCGAAAGTGCTGTAGAACCAGACGGCGACATCATCAATCCACCCTCCGAAGTAACCGCCTGCGGCACCCAGCGCAACACCTATGAACACTGCGATGACAGACGAGAATATCCCTATTTTCACCGCCGTCCGGCTCGCATGCATGGCTCTCCAGAAGACATCCCTGCCCTTGTAATCTGTTCCAAGCCAGTGCGCACCTGACGGAGGCAGATATGCATTCTCAATGCTTCCCTTTTCATATTGCGGAACAATCTTCATTTCGGAACAGCACAGCGCATAAACTTCGCTGAAGAGCGCAAACGAAAAATAAAGGCAGAGAAGCACGAGGGCGACGGCTGAAAACTTGTCTTTCAGCAGGCGCTTGACGACATTAAATAGACTTATATTGTTTTCCATGGATAAAATCAGCCTCTGCCGAAGTGAAATTCTTTTGCTTTTCCCGACATGCCTGGATTCACTTCACGCATTTATAGACAAACGCGGGAGGGATGTTCTTCCAGATGGTCCTGGAGGCTTCCACAGTATTGAAATGTTTTTTGAGCAGCTTTTTTATGTTCAACCCCCCGGGCAGGATTTTCCCCTGTATATACCCGTAGGTTGTGAATACCCCGCCCTTTGAAAGGGACCTGTAAATCACATCAAGGAGCTTATGCTGGAGTTCCGGCGGAAAAGAGGCCCATGGCAATCCTGAAACGACAACATCAACCGAAGCCGTTTCCTCGCACTTCAGGATTTCGGG
>JBAZRS010000385.1:0-5714 GCA_041662825.1 Victivallales bacterium
CAGACTTATTTGTTAAACATAAAAGCGGCACATTATAACATGACGGAAGCAGAGACAAATATTTCAAAGGCGGTGACGTTCAGGAGTCTCGCCTTTTACTTCATACCCCTTGCGCTCCAGGCTGTCTCGCAGTCGATAACATATCCACTTGTCGCGGCCGTGGCCGCCCGTGGTGAAGGTGGCACTGCGAATATCGCAGGAATGGCGCAGGCGAGCATACTGCTTTTCTTCATAGGCTCCATCGGGGCGGGGGTCTTCATCGCGGGAATGATTTTCGGAAAGACCGCGGAAGGGCATAGGGTCCATTACAAAGTCTCGCTGTGCACCGGATTCATGCTTTCGACAATACAGGCGATAATCTGCATCCCCCCCGTGGCCCATCTGGTCCTCGGAGTGATCATGGGACTGCCGCCTGCCATGGAGAGCGCGGCCTACACGGCACTTCTGGCTGGTATCCCCCTGCAGTTCATTTTTTCACAGAGGACGCCGTACATGACAACCCTCTTCCTGCACCGTGCAACCGGAAGGGCCTATGCGGCAACGCTAGCGAGAATAATCCTCACCATTGTCCTCTCGTACGTTTTCTGCTCTACAGCCCTGGGATTGACCGGACCGTTCTGGGCGATCGTCTGCCTGACCATTCCGGTGATCTTTGAAAACATTGCGATGTATTTCATGGCGAGGCCGTTTGTCCGGAAACTGCCCCGTGCCGGTAAGGCGCCTGCGGCGAGGGAAATCATTTCTTATGCGGCGACTTTCTCGCTCGGTCATCTTTTCATAAGTCTTTCAGGATACATAATCGGCTCATTCGCTTCAAGGGCGCCGCATCCCGAGACGACACTGCCCGTCTATTATGCGGTGATAAGCCTCTTCAACGCCGTCAGTTTCGCCGCGACAAGGATTTCCGCCACCGTCATAACCTTCTACGATGAGCATTCCGGGAGGAAAACGCTGATACGCTTCGCCGTCACTGCCGGTTCCATCCTCGGGCTCATCCCCCTGATATTCATCATCCCGTTCTTTACCAGGTGGTATTTCATGGGCGTCCAGCAGCTTCCGGTTGAAGATGTCCCGCTGATAATTGCGACATCACTGTCCCTGGTGTTCATGCCGCTCACGATTGCCATGAGGGCATTCTGCGAGGGCAAGGCGGCTCATCTGAAAAAACCGGTGGCAATACTTTCAGGACAGGCGATATACATTGCAATGATAGCGGTCTCATCGTTCATTGCGCTCAGCATGGGAGTGGCGGGAAACATGATAGGGGCAATATCAATCACCTTTTCAAATGTAATAGCCGGTCTGATAATACTTTTCTCCATAAATCTGGAGAAGAAGGAGGATCAGATCGAAATCCCGCCGGAACCCACCCCGAGCATCCCGGAGAGATAATTGCAGATGAAGTCAGCCTGCCGCGGCGGACAATCGTCTCATAATTGTTTAGACCCCACCGACCTTGCGTCGGTGGTGAATAAGAATGGGAGGCTAGGCGGTGCTCGCCCTAGCCTTCCATTCTTATTCACCAACGGGATAAACCCGTTGGGGTCTCTATTCTATTTCGAAACGATTAGTAATGCCGTAAGGCATGTTCTTGCAATTTTATTGCAACTTAGCAGTCAGGATAAAACCGGATTTGCGTTCGAGTTCCTTTCTGCTTTCAGTTCGCCGTTGAGGATAGGTAGAATTTTAAAAAGTGCATCACCTGACAGAATTGATTTTAATATTAATGAGGCTAAATTTACGGAACGGGCTGAGACAACATGTCTTCATCCTCCGTTTTTGACCAGCAAATCCAGAAATCCGCATAATAATAAGTTCGGAAAAGAAATGAGAACAATATCAAAATTTGATCCATCACATCCAATGGTGATCGCGCTTAAAGCCGAGTTGAGTTCCTTACATGCTCTTCCCATAACTACAAAAGAAGAAAGGGACATTTGGTATACAGAGGCAAAACTATTCGGAGAGAAGTTACACGGACAATGGTCAGAGATTTACGTTCTCTTGCCTCATGAGTTGGAGCATTACCTGGCCGATGCAGACATCAGAGCCAAAGATGGGGTTTACAGGAAACATCAGGAATGTCTTCTGTCTGAGTTGCTTCCGAGAAAACAAAATGAAGAATCCGAACCAAGTCATTCTGTCAATTTCGCTTCGCTCCGTGGCAGATGACTGATGTTGTACCAAGGAACAATATGAGTGATGACAGACAAAAGGTGGATGCATATCTCGAGATGATTCAAGATCACGTTCTGTCTCCAATACAGGGGACTGATCTCAAGGAAAGCTGTACGGCAACGGTCCTGCTAATCTTTGGCTCAATAGACGGTCTCGGGAAGTTGACCCACCCCGAGGACCTCGCAGGTGCAGGCAAAAGGTTTAAGTGGTACTTGAGAACGTTCATGCGTCCTGAATACGGGACGCACTGCGACGCGCTCTACACGTTGCGCTGTAGCCTCGCGCACAACGCACTGAACTTCACCTCTTTCATCTCGAAGACCCGCATGGGAGAGCAACATCATCTTGAGTTCGATTCCACACTCGGGTATGTGTTCGTCAGTAGTGCAGTCCTGACTCGGGATTTTGACGCTTCACTTCGCAAACTGGATGAGGAACTTAACAAAGACACGAAGCTGATAACACGCGCGGCTTCACGATTACATTGGCTCGAAGACAATACATATGCCTACTGGAGCCAGTTTTCGACACCGCCGGGGCCGATACCTTTCATCAACTTGAAGTAGGAGGCACAACTGCAGACTTGAGACAACGACTACGCCGTGTCTCATGTTCGACGTTCATCACCTAACTTGATTCCTATAGGAAATTGTATTTTTAGGAACGCTGGCAACTTGCCGGCATCTTAATTAAGATGAAGAATTTCTGAAAACCTGAATCATTTTCAATCACGGAGTCTTTGTTTGACTCCACTAAACTTTGTCGCGAGCTTTGTCCTGAGCTTTGTCGGAGAGGAATGCAAAAGGGGAAAGGGAATTAACGAAGTTCGCGACAAAGCTCACGACAAAGCTTGATAATAAAGATCCGGCGGATAATCAAATTATTCAAAGTTGCGGCGCTTTGGCCGCCTAATTTAAATATTCCCATCTCCGTCACATACTTCCTACCCTTTTACTCCGCCCATCTGTATTCCCTTGACCATGTGTTTCTGCATGATGATGAAGAGAATCACCATCGGGAGGACGGACATTGTCACTCCGGCCATCATGAGATGTGTGGTCTGTCCGCGTGTCGAATCGAAAAACAGGAGGCCGACTGGCAGGGTGTACTTGTCCACGCTCTTCATCATCACTAGGGGCCAGAAGAAACTCTGGTAGTTACCCATGAAGGTGAAGATGGTGAGGGTGATGAGTCCCGGCCTGGCGAGCGGCAGGATGATGTCCCAGTAAAGCTGCCACTTGCTTGCGCCGTCAATTTCGGCGGCTTCGTCAAGGCTGGTCGGTATGGTCATCATGAACTGCCTGAGCATGAATGTCCCGAAAGCGGAGAACGATGCGGGGACGATGAGTCCGGCAAATGAGTCGATCCAGCCGAGGGAGATCATTATCTGGTAGTTCGGGATCATCATTACGAGTCCGGGCAGCATCATTGTCGAAAGATAGAGGAGGAAGCATTTGTCGCGGCCCGGCCAGTTGAGGCGGCTGAAACTGAAGGCGGCCAGCGAGCTTGTGAAAACCTGGAGGAATGTCACCCATGTCGCCACGAAAATGCTGTTCCAGTAGAATTTCGCAAACGGGATCACATCGAAAACCTCCTTGTAGTTAGACCAGCGGAAAGATTTCGGCATCCATTCCGGAAGCCCGACTTCGGCGAGGGTTTTGAGGCTTGTGAGCACCATCCACAGGAAAGGAAGGATGAAGGCGAGGCTCATTCCTGCGAGAAGGAGATGCAGCAGGCTTTTTCCGAAAATCTCACTTCGGAGGGTTTTCCCCTTCGTAATGTTGACGGCGGAATCCCTGGTGCCTGTATTTGAATTTTCAGTCGTTGACATATTTGCTCCCGAATTTCCAGTTGAACATGGTTATGGAGAAAACCATTGCGAAAAGCACCCAGGATATCGCCGACGAATATCCGAGCCTCCCAGTGGTGAAACCCTCACTGTATATGAAGTAGCTCAGAGTCGTGGTTGAACCTGCCGGACCACCCTGAGTCATGGTCCTTGCCATTTCAAAACCGCCCTGGAGTCCGCCGATGACCGTCATGACGACAATGAAGAAAGTGATGGGTGCGAGCTGGGGCCATGTCACGTGCCAGAATTTCTGGAACGAGCTTGCCCCGTCAATGTCCGCCGCCTCCTCTAGTTCCGGCGGGACATTGCTGAGGCCTGCGAGATAAAGAAGCATGTTGTTCGAACCTATCGCACCCCAGAGGCCCATGAGCATGATTGCCGGCTTCGCCCAGTTGTAGCTTGTGAGCCAGTCCGGCGGCTGGAGCCCGTCGGAGGAAAGGGCGGGAAGATTCGCCAGGGCGACGGCAAATCCTATCAGGATGAACATCGGGACAAGCGATACCATCGAGATCATGAACCCAGTTCCGATTCCGTGCCAGATCGGGCAGGGGAATTCCCGGACTCTCAGATTAAATGAAAGGTAAAACAAAAGGCCTGCGACTGCTAAGGCCGGAATTGCGAGTTTCGCATACGGAGACGGCGCCCATAAAACCGCGAAGAATGACGGCAGGATTGCGAAGAAGATGGAAAATCCGAGGGCGCAGTGCCCGAGATCGCCTTCTTTCCAATGGTTGACCAGGGTTCTCACGACGCGAAGCAGGATGTAAGTCCCGATCAGGAGGAATACCCAGCCTCCTGCGGATATGACCCATGACGGGGTTGCGTTGACGACATTTCCGACTGATGCAAGTGGTTTGTCCAGGACTGCATTGATAGGGCCGGTCTGCGGGCTGTAGAGCTTCTTCCAGAGGATGAAAACCGCGACACCGGAGGTGAAGTTGGGAAGATAGAAAAGCGTGCGGTAGACCGTCTGGCCGAAAAGTATTCCGCTGACAATCGTGACACCCACCACTCCTACTATAAGGATTGTCAGGGCGGCGGCCCCCATTCCTACCAGGGTCAGCATCACGCATGACACGAATAATATTGAACCGGGGAAAATGATTTTGAAGACTCCGGATTTCTTGCCTTTCAAATCCTTGTTCAGGAGGATCGCCGCAATCAGGCTTCCGGCGATCGCAACGGGTGCGCCTATCATGAAGAAGAGGGTGTTTCCCAGGAATTTCCAGAAATCCCTTTCATGGAAAAGCTGGAAGAAGTTCTTCATCCCGACGAATTTTATGGACTCCTCGTGGAACATGTTGTGGAGGCGCAGGTCCCAGTTGCTGAATGCCAGCACCATGCTGAAAAGGAGGGGTATGGTGGTGAATGCCAGGAACCCGATTATGTTCGGCGACAGGAATCCGATGCCCGCCAGGAAATTCGATGTCTTCTTACTTAACATGTTATATCCTTAATTTTTATAACCGCAGATTTCTCTAAGGAAAATCGCAAAGCTCGCAGAGATGCATATGAGCTCTATCCCATAAATACCAAAGACACGCTAAAGCTGTGAACTCCAACAAGAAAACATTTTCGAATTCTTGTCTTCTGTCATCGATACTTCATCCCGTTCGATGTCCAGAGTCCCAGCTAATTCCTGTTTTCGTCTTAAAACTTTCGAACTTTCGAACTTTCGAACTTTCGA
>JBAZRS010000386.1:0-3273 GCA_041662825.1 Victivallales bacterium
TGTCCTTAAAAGCCTGTCATATTTCGACGATGCGGATGAGGACGAGGCTCCCGTAATGCTCGAACATGCGCAATGGGTGGATGTAAAGAAACTTATTTCAAAATCATTAACCGCCCATTTGAAAAATTCACATAGGTGATAATTCTTCTTTTTCTCGTCATCTGCCAATTTTTCCACTTGCCGGAAAAATTATCGTCACAGACTTGCTTCCACCGAAATTTCTTTTCCGGGGATGTCAAGGGGAATGACGTTTCCTTGAATTTCCTTGCCGTTCACGAGGAGTTTTTTAATGCCCTTTGAATGACCGCTCGGATTTTTCACTGTGATATGATAGGTCTTACCACGGAATACGCGATGAACCTTGAACCCTTTCCATTTGCGCGGGATGCACGGATCCACTATCAGGCCATCCGCGCTCGGACGCACACCGAGTATGAATTGCGCTACGGCTACAAAGGACCATGCGGCAGTACCTGTCAGAAATGAATTCTTCGCTTCGCCCGGAATCAGAGCATCGCGTCCGGCTGTCATCTGGCTGTAGACATACGGTTCGCAGCGGTAGGTGTCAATCTGGCTCTGCTTGGCGCTCGGGCAGAGGCACATGTAATATTCATAGGCGCGGTCCCCTCGCCCGATCATGGTTTCCGCAACTTGGATCCAAGTATTGTTGTGAGTGAAAATTCCGGCGTTCTCCTTATACCCTGGAGGATATGAGGTGATTTCACCCAACTCGACATGATATGTGGAATACGCAGGCTGCTGGAGGATTATCCCGTTCGGAGTCGCAAGATGTTTCTTGACGGAATTCAAGGCTTTCTCAGCGCGTCCGTCCTCGAGGCCGACGCCGCCGATTATTCCCCAGCCCTGGCTTTCAATGAAGATTTTTCCTTCGGCACATTTCTTCGAACCTATCACTTTGCCAAACGCATCATAGGCGCGTTTGAACCATTCGCCGTCCCAGCCGTGCTTGCTGATCACTTCCTGCATCGCCTTGCGCTTCAGCATCGAATCGGAAGCTTTCCTCTTTTCTCCAACCTGCCTGTAAATGTCGGCCATCTTTTCGCAGGCGGAACAGAAAAGTCCGGCTATCATTACGGATTCTGCGATTTTCGCGTTTGCCCCTCCGAGATCTCCGGCAAGCTGGAAGCTTTCACCGGGCGTCTTCGAGAAACAGTTCAGGTTCAGGCAGTCGTTCCAGTCGGCATGTCCAATCTGCGGAAGCCCGTGCGGGCCCCGGTTTTTCAGGGTGTAGGCCATGGAAAGTTCTAGATGATCCATCAGTGTCGCGCCGTCCTTGTTGTCCTTGTCGGCATAACCGATCTTCTCATCCAGGATTGAAAGGTCTCCGGTCTCGTTGATGTACGCAGAGACTGCAAGCGGCAGCCAGAGGGGATCATCGTTGAAACCGCTTCCCGCCATCGAATTCCCTTTTTTGGTAAGCGGCTGATACTGGTGGTAGCAAGTGCCGTCGGAAAGCTGTGTCGCCGACAGATCGAGGATTCTCTCGCGTGACCTTTCAGGCTGGAGATGAACGACGCCGAGGAGATCCTGGTTGCTGTCGCGATATCCCATTCCGCGGCCGATTCCGGATTCGTACAATGAGGCGGAACGCGACATGTTCAGAGTCGTCATGCACTGGTACTGGTTCCAGATGTTAACCATCCGCGCAACGTGCTCATTCGGAACTTCAACGCTGTAAACGGAAAGGAGCTTTGTCCAGTACTTACAGAGTTTGTCATACGCAGCGTCGACATCTGAGGATTTTGCGAACTTCGCAGCAACTTTCCTGAACGGCGCCTTGTTTGCGACAAACTTCTTTTCGAACTTCTTGTTCTCGGGATTTTCAGCGTAACCGAGAATGAAGTGGAGGCGCTTCGTGGAGTTAGGGGCAAGTTTAAGATCGATCTGATGGACACCGACAGGCGCCCATCCAAGGGTCTTCTTATTCGTACATTTGCCGGCGACAATCGCTTTCGGTTTGTCGAGACCGTCATGCACTCCCACAAAGTTGTCCCTGCTTGTGTCAAAACCGCTTGCCTTCGCCCCGGAAACTGCGAAATACGCAAAATGGTTGCGACGTTCGCGGTATTCGGTGACATGGAAGATGGCGTTCTGTTCGACTTCGAGCTGTCCGATTGAGAAATTGCGCTGGAAGTTTGTCATGTCGTCCATGGCATCCCAAAGGCACCATTCCACAAAGCCCCAGAGGCTGATGGATTTCTGTTTTGAGCTCAGGTTTTTGACTTCCACATCCCAGATTTCGAGCGTTTCTCCGAGAGGCACGAAATATTTCACGGACACCTGAATGCCGTTCTTGACACCTGTGATCTGCGAATAGCCGAGACCGTGCCGACATTCATAGCTGTCGAGTTTTGTGCGGGTCGGCTTCCAACCCGGATTCCAAATCGTATCGCCGTCCTTTATATAGAGGTAACGGCCGTTTGAATCGAGGGGGACATTGTTATAGCGGTAACGTGTCAGGCGGCGGAGCTTTGCATCGCGGTAGAACGAATAACCGCCGGCGGTATTTGAGATAATCCCGAAATAATCCTGGCAGCCGATATAGTTTATCCACGGGAGGGGCGTTTCCGGGTTTGTGATCACGAACTCGCGCCTGGCATCGTCAAAATGACCGTATTTCATATTATTCCTCCGTTATAGCTTTGATATTTAAATGTTCTTTTGAATTTTCCAGTTCACTTATTTGCCAACTAGGGCAACTTTAATCCCCGACGGTCCGGCGACGCATATGCTTTCGATGCATAATTCCTGGGGCTTATCCGGGCTTTCGAAAAGATGTTTGATTTCCAGCGTGTGCTCTTTAACCGGATCGAGTTCTTCAGCCAGTACCTGCCACATGCGCCCAACGCCCTGCCCGAGCTGACATGCGTTGAACTCCTTCTCCTTGCCGTCGACAGTTACAAGATATTTGCACGAGCGCGGCGTAGATTCCCCGAAAATGAGAACGCTTGAGCCGGAGAATTTCAGCTTGAGCGGTAATGCGGCAGTAGCAGGTTTCGTCTTGTCGCGGCCAAGGGCGACAAAATTGCTGGCGACGGTCACGTCATCCAGCCAGCGCGTCATCAGGAAGTCGAAAGCGCAATAATCCGTGCTGGGGGCGGTCGTGCGCCATCCTTCCGGCAAAGATCCAAGTGAGGAAAGCTTCACACGCGAAACATGCATATAAGTGTCGGCGTTGAGCATTTTTTCCGGTATGCGGCAGACCACTTTGCCGGCGACGGCCTTGTTGAAGGCTTCCCAGGCCGCTTCGGC
>JBAZRS010000386.1:3283-5710 GCA_041662825.1 Victivallales bacterium
AGGGCATAGCCCTTGTCGCCCGGATGGCAGGTGTCAAATGACTCAGGCGTCCAGATCATTTCAAGATCGATTTCGCCCTTCTTGTATTTCTCCTGCATGAGGACGACGGCGTCACCGCAAGGCAGATTGTAGGCTTTGGCAATCTCAATGTGCGCAGTGCGGCGTTTCATCTTTTCCGTCGTTCCGTCCGTGACGAAGCTCTTTGCGGCGAGGAACATCTGGACCACCGGGCAATGCGCCTCGGAGATCACCCTGCGAATGATTGCCTCATGCGCCGCCAAAGTGTCGGGTGAGGTGTTGTATGCATCATCGTTCAGAGTGTAGTCCATGAAGAGGAGCTCAGGCTTGTATGCCAGGACGTCTCGGTCCAGGCGGAAGGCTCCGAGCTGGGCGCCGCTTCCGCCGATTGCAGCATCGACGAACTTGAAGCGGGCATTGGGATATTTCTCCTCAAGTTTCTGCCCTACTATTGCACGATATGATGTCTTATTAGGGTCGCTCGAGCGCGCCCCCCAAGTCAATGAACCGCCGAAAAAGACGACTGTAAGCCGCTCTCCTTTTTCAGCCCGTTTCGCAAATTTCTCAAAAGACGGAGTAGCTCCTGAGTCCGCCGTAGAAATACCAATAGACATAAAAACTCCTGCTATAATTGAAAATTAAATTAATTCTTTAGGAAAGATATTCCCTGCAGCGGATCAGCATCCGCAGCGGGTGGAGTTCGTCTTCCAGGGAAATAGGCATCTTCCCTTTTCCAAGAAGCGAATCGACGTACATGTCGAAATAATCCAGAGGTTTCTCCTTAATATCAATCTGGCCGCAGTCTTTTTCCCCGAGCACAAGCCTTGTTTTTGTTCCGCCGTCAACAGCCTCCACAAACCCTTTTGTCCCGAAAATCCTCAGGGTTTCATTTCCCCATGAGGTGAAAGACCGGGGATTCAGATAATTTGAAATAATGGATGCGACGCCCCCGTTTTCCAGTCTAGCGCTCATTGAAGCCGCCATCCGAAGATTTCCCGCCTTCGGGTTTCCAAGCTTTGTTTCGAAAGCGTCAATGTCGGCTATTCTAACTCCCGCCACATGCTCGACAAACCTCGCGGCATGAATCCACACCTGAAGAAGAAGTCCGCCGTCAATATCTTCGTCCTGCGGCCGGGAATCAAAATAGGGATATGATTTCTGGGCGAGAACCTGTACAACTGTCCCGATGGTTCCAGACGCCACAATTTCACGCATTGCAAGATACGGCTGTTCAAACCCGGTGCCCGCCATTTCATGAAATTGGACTTTCAAACGGCTGGATGTCTCAATTATAAGGTCAAGTTCCTTTTCCGTCATGGCGCACGGCTTTTCCGCATAGACATGTTTTCCAGCCTGCATGCACTGTATCGCCTCCTGCGCCTGTCCCGAACGCAATGGCGAACAGAGGGATATAAGTTCGATTTCCTTGTCTGCAAGCATGGCGGCCAGGTTCTCGTAAATTCTGGGGGCGGGCTTAATATCCTTCAGGCTTTCAGGCGTGATTCCCGCAGCGGCATGCAGGATTGCAGAGGGATGATTCACTAGCTTACTGGTAATCTGATGTCCGTTTGCTCCGTAGAGCCCTACTCTTATCTTATTCTTTGACATATACTCCTTTTTAATTTTTCCCCGTCCGGGAAAAAATTTGTTCTTACATAATCTTCAGTCCCGGCAAATCCTGGATGTCGACGATTCCGGCAACCTTGCCCTTGGCATCAACGGCTATGATGTCGTCAATTTTTTTCTTTTCCAGAACCCTGAGGACTTCAACCGCCAGATCCGTAGATTTTACGAATGTCGGATTTTTAGTCATCACGCTTGAAACCGGTTTGCTTAGGATCTTAAGATCGTTTTCGACATGCCTGCGGAAATCGCCGTCCGTGAAGATTCCGAGGAGCATCCCCTCCTTGTCGACCACCACTGACGATCCGCTTCTTGACTCGGTCATCTTCAGCAGTGTGTCCTTGACGCTCGTGTCCGGCGAGACCATTGCAAGCCGCTCCCCTGTCCTCATGATGTCGCAGACGCGGAGCGTGACAGCTCTTCCGATTGAACCTCCGGGATGGCGATGCCCGTAATCTTCCTTAGTGAATCCGCGCATTTCAAGCAAGGTCATTGCGAGGGCATCGCCTACAGCGAGAAGTGCGGTTGTGGTGGTTGTCGGGGCAAGGTTGAACGGGCAGGCCTCCTGCGGAACGGTCATGGTGATTACAATGTCGCTCCACTGCGCCAGCTTTGAATTCGCATCACCCGTAATTGACGCAATCGGGATATCAAGGCGTTTGGCCGACGGAAGAATTGCGAGAAGCTCTTCAGTTTCACCGCTGTAACTGAGGGCTATAAGCATATCGTTTTTCTGGAGGATGCCGAGATCCCCGGGCATCGCCTCTACGGGGTGCATGAATACGG
>JBAZRS010000387.1:0-4206 GCA_041662825.1 Victivallales bacterium
AGAAGGGGCAGAAAATAGAGTTAACCAAGGCTCCTTCAAACGCTCTTTACCAAGCGTCGGCCATGACAGTGCTGGTGCAGGCATATGTCATCACACGAAAGGACGAATACCTGAAAAGGTGGGCGGAATACATGGATGACTGGGCGATAAATTCGAATTACGCCGATTCGATTCATCCGTGTTTCGTTTCAGACGGGGCGAATTCCGGCGGAGGAGGCTTCGTGGGATTTACACGTCTCATGGCCGGTCTCGCCGCCATCATGCCCGAGGACAGGGAAATCATACCGCCTGCGACTTTCGCAAGAATAGTGAAAAAGTATTTGTCAGAATACGTGCTTCCGCCCATAGCCTACATCAAATCCAACACGCATAACTGGACTCCTGGCGGGGGGCTGATGCTCGTTTCAATGTATTATGATGAATTCAAAGTTTCCCCTGCGCTTTTCCGCCACTGCCGGAGGCGGAACATCGAGGATAATGCCGTGACTCAGAACCTCCGCGACGGCACGGAGAATCAGCAGTGCCCATGGTACAACAACAATTATCTCGGGGTATATGAGGCCCTGAGACTTGTTGAAACCCGCAGCAGCCTGCAGAGTTACTATGACCTGCCTTGGATCAATGAGCTGAGAAAAGACATCCAGTGGAAGAATGAGATCAGGGAGCATCTCGGGGAAAGGATCAATTACTTCCTGCGAATCCGCACACCGCAGGGCGAACATCCGATTCCGATCAGAGGTGGCGACAAGAGGACGGCAACAGGGATTCCCGCTGGCGATCTCTATGACATGAGCCCCGAGACCTACAACATTCCTCTTAATTCGCAAATCTACTACACCTTCACCAGCCCCGGTTCGGGAATCCGTCCGGAAGGATATGATTCCGACTGGTTCCCTTACGGCGGATACAACATAGTGCGTGAAGGCTGGGAGAAGGACAGCGGATACGCTTCGCTTTTCTGCTCCCCGCATCCCGGCGCCTACGGCGGGTTCAGGAGCCGGAGCAACAACAACTCCTTCGGTTTGGCCGCCTTCGGCCAGGATCTCCTTGTAGATGACAGCAATGGGCATTACATGTATCCCGGCTCGCCGATCCTCGTCGACGGCAAGAACCAGTTCTTCCATGCGGGTTATTACAAGGTCGAGGATCCGGCAAGGCACAAGGTCTATCAGGTAAGCGCCTGGCTTGAACCTTCACCGTGGCGCTGGCATGCGTCTTCAAACTTCAACCTCATGGAGGGCGTATATGCCGGTCCATGGGCCAATCAGCAAGACGCTCCGCCCAAAATAGGCCCCGACGGCAAAACCCTGGGCGCGCAGCCAAACATGCCGGTCAAGAACACGCTCCAAGGCATAACCCATCAACGGATGGTCCAATATGTGCGTGCGGCAAATCTGTGGATAGTCACCGACAGGATGCTTGCCGACAAGCCGCATGATTACGAGCAGGTCTGGAGGATTGCTACAAAGCCGTGCGATATCCCGACGTTTAATGAAGGCGATATAAAAATAAATGCCGCCGCAAAAACAATAATTACACAGGCCGGTGAAAAACCGCAGGACAAGAAGGAAATACCGAAAAAATCGGACATGTCCATGTACCAGTTCTGCAGTCAGCCGTTGGATTACAAGACAAAGACGATAGCAAAGGATCCCAAGAACCATTACCAGTCGTGCAGCCGCTTGGATGTGAGCGTAAAATGGAAGGGCGCGGGAAACCAGCAGATAGTGACTGCGGTTTATCCGCGTAAAGCCTATGAAGGTGCCGATCTCAAATCCATAAAGCAACTTGATCTGCCTGCCGGCGTCAACGGATTTGAAGCGCTGACACAGGACGGCGTGAAAGTCCTGTTTGCGAGTTCCGCAAATCCTAATGCGGATATCGCACTGGGTGATGTGAAAATAAAAGGAGAATCGCTTCTGCTGACGCAGGGAGTAAAAGTAGCGAGTAACGGGGAGCGAGGAGCGAGGAAAGAAGGAGAAAATTTATACGGAGTTGCGTTGGGTTGCACACAAATGACGGTTAATGGAAAAACGATTGAAATTCCATCTGCAGATTTTGAATTCACATCTGATATTTCCTCGCTACCCGCTACCCGCTCCTTTTCTTTCCTCCCAATTTACCGTCCAATCGATCCCGTAAAGATATATCCCGAGCAGAATGTCTTTGCTGGGGAAATAGAAGTTAAGCTTTCCAGTGCCACCAAAGGCGTCGAGATACGTTATACGGTTGACGGCACGGAGCCGGAGATCGGCTCAGCCCTTTACAATGCGCCTTTCAAAATCAACAAGAGTAGTGTCGTAAAGGCAAAAGCGTTCCGGCCCGGACTTAAATCCAATCCGGAATATATGAGCGGGACATATTCCACTCCTGTCAGTTTCGGGGTATTCTCGAAAACAGAGATGTTGGAACCTGTCAAGGCTGCCAATGCGAAGTCAGGTTTGGATTATAAATATTACGAGGGCGACTGGAAGAAGATGTGGCTTTTCATGGACGACCTGAAACCTCTGGCGACTGGAACTGCTAATGAGCTGTTTGATCTCAGCATTCTTCCCGCAGGCAACAAGCCGATTGGTGACAAAGCGGCGCCACGTCAGAAATTCTTCACTATCGAATACAATGGATTCCTGAACGTTCCTGAAGACGGTGTCTATACTCTGCATGCCCCGAAGGAATATGTCTGGCCGGACACGGATCCCGGATATGAGTTGAATGTATATCTGGGGAATAATATTGTGCCATACGGAGGGCGTACACGAATCGCCGGAATCAACCAATGGTACCCCTCCACCCGCCTGCACGCTTTCGGCAACTGGAGCTTGGCATTGAAAAAAGGGCTGCAACCGTTCAGACTCGTCTATCTTGACTACAGAACAGATGCGCCGTCACTTCTGAATAAGCCGGGAATACAGGATTATATCTGGTCGGGCGTCACTCCCGACTTGCGAATCTCCGGACCTGGCTTGGACCGTCAGACGATTCCGAAAGCCTGGCTGTTCAGCGAGGCGAAGAAATAATTTTTTCTGGAACAGGAAAATTTTACAAATCTAACAGGATGCAGGAATGGATTTGAAAACAATTATTACGGCCGCAGCATTGTCGTTCGTTTCGATATTTTCACTCATCTCAGCTGAAAAGACAGGCGATTACCCTGTGCAATTCAAGGACGGAGAAAAGGTGTTGTTCCTCGGTGACAGCATCACCCGCGGCGGCGGCTGGCACTCTATGCTGAGCCTGTTCTACGAAACCCGTTTTCCGGAAAAACGCATCACCTGGCTCAATGCCGGGATCAGCGGCGATACGGCGGCAGGAGCGCTCAAACGCCTTCAATGGGATGTGTTGGACAGAAAACCCGATCAGGTTGTCGTCATGTTCGGCATGAACGACATTGACATGCTGAAACTCTACGATACCGAATCCCCGGAGAAACTGGCTGCGCGTCAAGCCCGCATCAAAGAATATGCGGCGAGCATGGAGCAGCTCATTCTCGCGATGAAAGCGGCAAAGATCAAGCTTGTCCTCTGCACACAGAGCCCTTATGATGAGTCTCTAAAGCTTGACAAAACAGGTTATGCCGGCGCAAACGCCGCATTGACCCGCTGTGCGGCAATTTGCAAGGAGCTTGCTGCGAAATACGCCCAGCCGCTTGTGGATTTCAACGGTCCGATGAACGCAATGGCCCTGGACTTCCAGAAAACCAATCCGACTTTCACGTTGATTGGCGGCGACCGCGTCCATCCGGGTGCGATGGGCAACACAATGATGGCTTATCTTTTCCTCAAGGCGCAAAATGTACCGGGCATAATTTCGGAAACAGTGATTGATGCGGCAACTGGAAAACTCGTTTCGGCTGGAAACGCGACTGTCACAGAGTTGTCCGCCTCCTCCAATGCAGTTTCCTTTACCTTAAAGGAAAATGCTTTGCCCATGCCGTTTGAAGGTGAATCACGCGAGACCTTGCACTTGCTTCCGTTCGAGAAGGAACTTAACCGCCAGATTCTGACCATATCCGGGCTTGCAGGCGGCGAGTACGAATTGCTTATAGATGAAAAACCAGTTGGACGCTGGTGGCAGGACGAACTGGCAGCCGGAGTGAATCTGGCGGGATTGCGTACTATGCCGCAGTACCAACAGGCCAGGCAGGTCGCCGACGCCAATGCAAAGCGTCATCAACTCGCTTCATACGGGCCGCGCATGATCGCCTTC
>JBAZRS010000387.1:4216-5690 GCA_041662825.1 Victivallales bacterium
TCTATACTTTGCCGCCTGCCGGAGGTGATGGCAAAGATGAAGTTGCGGTCAAGGTTGTTTTGGAAAAACTGATTAATGATCCTGCCGCAAAGGACAACCCCGATCTTGGTTTTGGCGGTTACGGACAAACCATGGCGAAGAAATATCTGGAGTGCAAGCCGAAAGAGGCTGAGACTGCCGCCGCAATCGTAGCCGCAGACGATGAACTTTACAAAAAGAACAACCCTGTAGCGCACCGTTATCGGCTGAGAGCGGTTGATCATCCGGTTCCGGCGGACAAGCGACTGGCCGCTTTCAATTCCCGGCGCGCGCCGGAAAAAGTCGAGGCGTTAGCCAAGGATTTCCTCGACATGCTGATCCTCGACGGTTCCGAACTTATGCGCAGCAACCTGCGCCTCCGCAAATCTTTTCAAAAAGTTGCGGATCTCGCAAAAGCCGGCAAGCCGGTCGAAGCCCTTGACGCCTATCGCGACTATCTCTTCGAAAAACTCCGCAATCCCAAAGCCTGTGGTCTTCCAGCCAACTTATTAGATCCATACAACGGCCTCCTGAATACGTCTGAACGCGAAAAGACTTTGACTAAGGCTGACGAACTGATGAAGGACAAGATTGATGCAAATACATCCATGCCGCCAGGGACTGTCTGGTTGCCCCGCGGCAAAGAAGGGAGCACTGGCGCACGCAATCCCTGGACGCCCGCCGCTTTTCAGCCGCTGGCGGCGGCTTACCTCTTCACCGGCGAACGGAGTTACCTGGACAAATGGATTGATTATATGGATGACTGGGCCATGAATGAAATCACCGATGACACCATACGCCCCACCGATATTTCCGACAATGACAGCCATGCGGTCAGCCAGGTGCTGACAGTTTACAGGATATTAGGCGGGATTGCGCGGATGCAGCCTGCAAAGCAATCTGATTTTCCGGCCGACAGTCTGGCCCGTATCCTTGGCAAACTCATCCGTGTTTATCCGCCGCTTTCAACAGTTTACCACGACAGCAATCCCCAGAACTGGACTCCAGGCGCCACAGCATATTTGATGAAAGCTGCGGTGCTAATGGATGAATTCAGGGCGGCCGAATATCTTTTCAACCGGGCGCGGCACCGGCATGAAAATTACGGTACCATCCAGTTTCTGCCAGACGGTTCCGAGACAGAGCACGCATTATGGTACAACTGCCATTACTATGACGGCGCCAGCGATGTTCTGGAATTGGCTGACGCCCGCCGATCCGTTCAGTCCAACCAGCGTCCGGTTTGGGAGGAAAGCATGTGTTCCGTCAACTGGGAGAGCGAACAGAGGCGCAAACTCGGTGACCGTGCCCGATATTTCCTGCAGATGCTGACACCCCAGAGCCAATACCCGATCGGCAACCGCAGCGACCAGCGCACTCTGCCGGACTGGAAATCCGCCTCCATGGTCGAATATGCAATAATGAACGGTGCGCCTGATCTGAGGGTGCTGTTGAA
>JBAZRS010000388.1:0-2836 GCA_041662825.1 Victivallales bacterium
GCCGTTCTTCCTCCTGTAACTGCTTTCATAGTTTTCAGTGGCACCTGTCAGTGCTATTCTCTCTAGCCTTCTCTTTATGTCCTGGAATGGCTGCGACACATAATCCTTCAGCATGACATCCGTAAACTCTATCTTCGTATAGCCGAGGATTTCATAAGCTCTGCTGTTGAAATACACTTTCTCAAGGCTTTCACAGTTCATCAGGATAATTGACGCTGACGAATTCTCCAAAACAGCGCGGTACTTCTCCTCGCTGCTGTAGAGGGCTTGCAAGAGCTTGGTATTCTCAAGCTGTTTCCTATGTATCTGCTCGTGGTGGATGCAATTTATTTTGTGGATGAGATAGGTCACTGCAGAAACAATTATTATCACACAGACTAACGTGACAAGAAGAGATTGCAGAACTCCCAGCGAGGGGATTATGATGTGCTTCATGGAGTCAAGGAAGACGAACAGGATGGAAAGCAGGATAACGGCGGATGCCAACAGATATATTCTGTTTATTCTCATATGGCGATTTTCCCTGGCATCTGGTTTTTGAATTAGGCGGCCACCCCAGTCATCCGACGGGGCAAGAAGGCCGCAACTCTTATGGAACGCCACCATCTCCCGACGCACTTTGTGGCCGGGCTCTTGAGACTTGGTGGCATCTTTTTAAATGTGGTACAGGCGTCTCGCCTGTTCTTCAAGAAAGAATAAGAACAGGCGAGACGCCTGTACCACACTCTTTTAATTAAGAATGCTGACAAAACTCATGAGTTTCTTTCTCATTCAATAAGCACAACACTGTTTACGGTTCCAAATTCATTCAGCGCATTTCCTTTGGCAAAAGGATCCACCTGCCACTCTCCGTCAACGACGAACTTGTACTGGTAGAGTCCTGCCTTCAGTTTCACGGTTGCACGGAACCCGTCGACGTCTTTTCTCATGGGCTCAGGTTTCCAGTCGTTGAAATCCCCAGCCAGACACACCTCTTTCACGTTTCCAAGCGGCCACATGAAGGTATTGAACTTCCCGTTGTCCTGTTTCACCGGGGCCTGCGGCTCTTTTGCCGTTGACTGTTTTCTCTTTTTCATTTCTCGCTCCTCCTTCTGCTTAGGTTTAATGGCTGCAAGATAACTTCTGATGATTTTGAAAAACCATGAGAAGTTTTCAATCCGTCTTTATCCCTTGAAATCATTGTCAGTTAAGAATTTGAATATCCAATGTCCACCCCTTTGCACCTTTTAGATATAGTCTGGACACGCCTATCCGTCAATCTGTCGGAGGCTGAAACACTTGTAGGCGGAGGCTGAAACACTTGTAGGCGGAGGCTGAAAACCATGCAGGCGGAGGGTTATAGGAACAGGGGAAGCATCGAATGACGAATAACAAAGTATTGGAATAGAAGGGAAAGAGGACAAGAAGGGAAAAGTCAGAGAAAGATTAAAGAGGGAATTTTGTTGGAGTTCAAGCTTCAGCTTGCCCCGACATTAACAAACTTTGAAATTCCTTAACGTTAAGTTAGGCGGCCAAAGGCCGCAACTCTAGGTAGGGCGGTCTCGCCGAGACCGCCGCGGACGCCTCGGCGAGGCGTCCCTACCTTTATGACACATCTTTGAAATTATCTGACGACTAGCGACCGACATCTGACAACTGTCGACCGCTTACCGTTCTCAGCCCTCCTCTTCGATACCGTGCGTCTGGGCGTACCTGATCATCTCGGTGTCATTGTTCACACGGAGTTTTCTCCAGATGCGTGTATGGTAGGTGCTCACGGTTTTCGGACTCAATGATAATTCCGCCCCTATTTCCTTGATCGAACGGCCTGCTATCAGTTTTCGCATGACAATGTACTCCCGGTTCGAAAGGGCTTCCTGTGGCGACTGTTCCGCCCCACCGATTTCACCGGCGAGCCTCTCCAGCAGCGCAGGGTTGACATACCTGCCACCCGCCAGCAGTTTTCCGACGGCCTTCACCAGTTTCTCGGGCGCGGCCTGCTTGTTGAGATAACCGCTGGCGCCCGCTTTCAGAACCCTGACCGCCATCTGCTCCTCCGGCGCACTGCTCAGGATCAGCACCGGCAGAACCGGATACTGCCGCCGCACCTCGTCAAGCACCTCCAGTCCGCTGCGGCCCGGCATGAAGATGTCCAGCACCAGCAAGTCACAGGGCTGCCGGGCCAGACATTCCAGTGTTTCCGCCGGGGTGGACGCCTCGCAGAATTCCGCGTCGGTAAACTCATCGGACAGCAGTTGCATCAGCGCCTTCCGCACTATCTGATGATCATCGGAAAGGAGTATCCTTATTTTTCCCATTACTTGAAGGGTATCGTTTTTCGGGAGCGGCATACGGACTTCAATTGTCGTACCCGACTCTGCCTGGCTCCAGACTTCAAACTGTCCACCCAGCAGTAGCGCCCGTTCCCTCATGCCCGTCAATCCGAATGACATCGGACTGTTCAGTGCTTCCGCGGGAATGCCGCAGCCGTTGTCACGGATGCGGAGCAGAAGTTGTCCGGCCTCCTTCCGCAGGACAATGTCCACCCGGGTGGCGTTTGCGTGCCGCTGCACGTTGGTCAGGCTCTCCTGCAGGATGCGGAAGACGGCGGTTGCGGTGTCGTGCCCTACGGAAATATCCTTTTCAGGAACACTGGCTCTGCAGGGAATCCCGGCATGCTTCTGGAAATCCCTGGTCTGCCATTCCACGGCGGCGCAAAGTCCGAGGGAGTCCAGTACCGCCGGACGCAGGTCGGTAGCAATCTTCTGCACGCATTGGATGACCTCATCCGCCATCCGGGTCATCTCGCCGACCCGTTTTGCCAGGGCTTCCGCCGCATTGGTTTTTTGGGGTTTAA
>JBAZRS010000388.1:2846-5685 GCA_041662825.1 Victivallales bacterium
GTTTAAGCAGTTGCCGCTGCAGGCGGACCAACTCGATCTTCAGCCGGGTCAACTCCTGTGCCAGCACGTCATGGATATCCCTGGCAAGCCGCGTACGCTCTTCCTCCTGAACGGTCTCCAATCTGGCCGCTAGCGCCCGCAACTGATCATGGGAGACCCGCAGTTTTTCCTCTTCCAGCCTGCGTTCGGTGATGTCGCGCGCTATGTGCACACTGCCCATGATCCGTCCGGCTTCATCGCAGAGGGGATTCGCTGTGACATCAAAGATCCCGTTCATTCTCTTCTCCACAACTTCCGCGCGTTCCTCCTTGCCGCTGATCAGCAGTTTGGCGTGCGGGCAGAAATCCGGGGGCGCCGACAGGCCATGCACAGCCTCGAAACAGTGAGAACCCACCAATTGCCGGGGCTCGCTTCCCATCCGTGCTGCCATGGCCCGGTTCACCCTGACGATGCGGTGATCCCTGTCAATCAATGCGATCAGGTCGGGAACCACGTCAAAGGTGCGCTCCCACTCCGCTTTTGCACGAACCAGTTCCTCGTCCACCTGCGCTCGACCGATGAACAGTCCCATGCTTGAAGCGATGGTTTCCATCGCCACCCGGCAGTGCACCGGTACCTCGTCAAGCGTGCGTGAAGCCACGTTCATGCAGCCGATAATTCGTTTCTCGTTCCGGATAGGGATCACCGCCAGCGCCCGCAACGCTTCGCGGCGTTCTGTCTCGGTCATGGACACCTCCAGGTCGGTATGGCGCGCGTATACAGGTGCGCCCGCCATGACCACATGCGTGTTCGCCGCATCATTGGGATAGTAGCATGCCGCCTCCACAAAGGCGTCGGAAAGCCCATGGGATTGCACAAGCCGCACCCCCCCGATGGTATCGGTCAAATAAATGCCACCGCAATCCAAGTCGGAGACACGCAATGCGGCATCCAGGCAAAGCCGCAGGGTCTCCGGCAGGTCGCGGACGGTACTCAGTTTCAGGAACAGGTCATGCTGGATCCGCAACAGTTTTTCCGCCTCCTTGCTTTCTGTGATGTCAATATTGACCCCAAGCAGACAAAGCGGCTTGCCACCGTCATCGCGAATGATGTCCGCAACGTCACGGAACCAGATTACGCGGCCGTCCTTGCGTATCATCCGATACTCCGTATGCAAAGCCTTGCCGGTACGATGGCATTCGGCCACTTCGGCGAGGACACGGGCGCGGTCTTCGGGATGGAGGCGCTTCAGCCAGATTTCCTTATCGGCCAGATACTCCTGTGGCGAATAGCCGAGGATCGGCTCGATTTGGGGAGAGATATACGTGGTGGCGCTTTCTTTGTTCAAGTCCGCCATATAGGTAACGGTGTCTGGCAACTGCTCAACAAGAAAGCGGAATCGTTCCTCGCTTTGCCACAACGCCGTCTCGGCCTGCTTGCGTTCAGTGATGTCTCTCAGGAAAGCAACCATGTACCCATCTTCCGCCTGCTTGTACTGGACGCTGACTTCCACTTCGAAAACGCTCCCGTCCTTGCGGCGGTGCCGACTCTCAAAGCGGTGTTCTCCCTGCAGCATGATTCTTTGCATATGGGCGACGATGTCGGCTGGTGGCTCGGCGGCTTCCAAGTCGGAGATGCGCATGACCAGCAGTTCCTGTTCACCATAGCCGCTCATCCGGCAATAGGTCTCATTGACTTCCAGCAGACGCCCTTGCAGATCCGCCCGCCAGAATCCGTCCATGGTTGTCTTAAGAATTGTCCTGTGACGCTCCTCGCTCTCCCACAGTGCGTCCTCCGCCTTCTTACGTTCCGTTACATCCGCGAAAAAACCCATGCCGCATCTACGTCCATGTACGAGGATTTCGGCACTCGCAATGTCCGCATAGAAAACAGTACCGTTTTTCCGCAGGCACGGCAGCGCGGAAGACATCGTTTTCTCGCCCCGCGTATAATGGGCCTCAAACTCAGATATCACAAGATCCAGCGAGTTCTTCGGGTGAATATCCGCTATGCCCAACTGCAATAACTCTTTCTCTGAATATCCGAGCTTCCGGCAGATGAACGGATTGGCATATGAAAACCGCTTTGTTTCAATATCAGCCACCAGAATACCCAAGGGACTTCCCTCGAACAGCACCCTGTATTTCTCTTCCGACTCCCGCAGCTTCTCCTCATCCAGTTTGCGCTCGGTGACATCCCGGTAATTGATGACGAGCGCGCCAATTTCGGGATCTTCCAGACGGTTCTTCGCCATGGCGTCAATCCAGCGCCAAGAACCGTCCCGGTGCTGAAGGCGAAACAGCAGGGATGTGCTCGCACCTGGGGTTTTCTGAATCCGCTGAAAATGCTGCGCCACCTGCGCCCGATCCTCGGGATGAATGATTTCAAAGGCGCTGCGCCCCATGAATTCATTCGTTGGATATCCGTTGATGCGGGATGCCGAGGGGCTGGCGTAAAGAAACCGCCCGTCCGGCCCAAGCAGGGCTATCGCCTCCGAAAGATTCTCAACCAGCGCGCGAAAGCGCCGTTCGCTACTCTCAAGGTTCTGCCTTTGCAGTTCCGATGCTTTTTTAATAGCGTTCTTCTTTTCAGTCATGCGATTGTCCCAGGGTGTTAGAAAGTGAAAACAGGCAGGTTTCGAAGAATGACCTGCGCCTCGATATAAATTATCAATCCAACGGCATTATAAAAGATTCAATTGCAATCATGTAAATTTAAACTACTTCATCGGCGGTCACGGAAGATACGCGCCGCACTTCTTCAGCCTGCCTCTCAGCGCATCCGTGCTTATGGCATGGACATCGTTCCGCTTTTTCAACGCCATCGCGCCTGCGATTCCCGCAGCCTCGCCCATGCAGAG
>JBAZRS010000389.1:0-5669 GCA_041662825.1 Victivallales bacterium
GCAGGCTTCAGAAACACTTCGACCAAATCTCCCGTCTGGTAAAGGTGCGTTTGATCCGCCTTTCCTTCGGCCACCACGTCAGAGTCTTCCATTTTGGCGCCGACATAAAAGTATCGGTCGTTCCAAAGCAGTTTCACAGTCCCTTTTTCCAGTAAGGTGTCTCCGAGACTTTTTCTCAGACTTTCGGGTTCTTTCGAATACGCATTGACAGGCAGTTCGAAATCGTATTCCGGGGCTTTAGACCACATCGTATCGCTTAAATTTCCGTCCATTTTTACGTCTTCAGCATATATTGCGGTCATTGTCGGCTGAATCCCGGAATCAGATTTGCGATTAAAGGAACGTGAATTGCTGTTTTTTTTCATGGTTTTATTTGATCCTTGTCCATAATCAGCATTTTCAGGGAAGCCAGATTCCTGCGTACAGGCTTGCCGTCCTTGAGGGTGTTTTCAGATTCGTAGTATGTGAGGAGGATTTTGTCTTTGAAAAAAAGGATGCTTGTATAGCAGTAATTATGTGAATCATCTTCAAGGTTTCCGAGGATTCGCCAAGTTGCGGCGTTGTCGTTGCTGACAGCCAGGGTCATCGGGGTTCGCCAATTCCAGTTCTCAGCAGAGTTTGCAAATGAGACACCGCGGCGATCATTGAAGACACACAATAGTCTTTTGCTCCTGGGGATGCGCCTGATTGACTGGGGACTGGCGGGTGAGACAATTTCGGGGGCGGGCTTCAATTCTGACCAGGGTTTCCCGTTGTCGCTTGAATAGGCCTGGTACATGTAGCCCAAGGTCGTGCGGCAATAAAGCAAAATCCGTCCGTCCGAAAGCTCCTCGACTCCGGGCTCCTGCAGCCTTTGCTCGTACTTGCATGCATCGTTCCAGTGCTGACGGTCTTGTTCCCGGAGCAAATGGGGCAGGGCGATGTTTTTCTCAAGAGCACGGACACGGTCGGAAAGGTGCCAGCTTTTACCCTCGTCATCGGAATAGAACAAACCTAGGGATGGCGTTTCGTTCTCATTTCCATTGATGGCTGCGGGAACTGCAATCCGTCCTGAGGAGAACTGACGCAGACGGTCGGCGTTGACCACCATGTATTTTTCTTTACATGGCAAGTTGACTTTTACAGGATTCGTCCATGATTTGCCTTCATCTGAACTGCGGCTGAAAAAAATATCGTCCTCTTCAGGGGCCGACTTGCGAATAAAAAGCATTCCTATGTCACCGTCCCGGAGACGTTCAAGGCTGACGGACATCTGGTTTAGCGCGGAGGGATCCTTAAAAAAGATCCTCCCGTCACGTATCTCTCCTGTAGACAGATCCAGTATCCCCCCGAAAAGTTCGGCGGCGTCATGATCCGCCCCACCGCTGGTGAAACGGCTATAGACCAGAAGTATTTCATCGTTTTTGAGCAGAACGGCGCTGCCTTCACCGGATCTTTTAGAGGCGGCTGTGGGCGGCACTATTATCTGTTTTTTTAAGACCGGCAACAAATCCTTTTTCTCTGCTTTGCATTTTCCCGTTGTGTCATTACCGCCACATGCACATATTTTCTTGTCAGCAGCGGGCGCGTCTGCTTTACCTGCATCATTTGCAAGTCCAGAGAGGGAAACATTGAGCCCCAATGCAAATAAAACACATGACTTTACGATTTTCATTTTTGATTTATCCTTCCGATTATATTCCAGCCAATAGTTTCAACAACTGGAGGAACTGTAGCATTTGTCATTGGGCATCCTTTTTTTCCGGCGATGTTTCTGCCGGTTTGACTGACATCTCATCCACTCCCTGCGGACGCGGGAGCCGCATTGAAAGATGTCCGTATTCATCTGAAATAAAATTGCCGTACGGTTTTCCATTTACAAGCAGGTCATATTGTGTCTTGCCATTGCCCATGTTGACCAGAAGGTTGTGCGTTGTTGACGACAGGAAAGGTGCGCTGATCCGGAAAGTCAGTGTATCGTGCGCATGATCTGCTGACTGGTTCAGGACGATGACATCATAGCATGAGGTTATCCGGTATTTCCAAAAATAGGCTGCGTGCATGGGGATAAGTATGGCGCTCAGTCCGCCGAAATTGGGTGCCCCGTTCATTTGCGCAGATGCGATCATGAAGTGTTCGCCTAGGTAGTGCTCCTTTTTAAAGCAACGATCCCATGTTCCAAGAATAGTTTCGGCCACTTTCCGCGCCAGTACCGGTTCTCCGGTTTCCAGCAGGCCGCGCCAGAGATACCATTGCAGGACCGGCCAGATGCCGCCGTTCCAATATCCGTTCGGATTATAGTATGCTGCCTGCATGTCCACCGAGGATATTCCAAACTGCGTGTTGAAGCGCGAGGGATCCATCATCTGTTTTATCAGCCGTTCCTTGTGGACAGTCTGTCCGGCGAAAAGCGGCAGGAATGCGAATCCCGACCGGTCTCCGGCACATCCTCTCATGACCACCGGCTCCACTCCGTTTTCCGTACGGCAAAGCCATCCGTAGAGTCCGCTTTCCTCGTCCCACATCTGCCCGTCAATGATGTTGGCGAGAAGTTCAGCATCCTTCCGGCATTGTTCTGCGTCCGCTTCGATTCCGAGCAGATGGGCGATATTGCGCATGATACGCGAAATGCGGAGAATCTGCGCCATCAGGATAATGGAGTAAAGGCCCTTTTTCGTAAGCTGGCATTCCTCGGCCCAGCGCTGGATGGGATGATCGTCAACGCCCAGGTTGTAGCAGTACGGATAGGTGCTTAAGAGTCCGTCATTGTGCGCGTTGACAATGCTCCCCGGCGTGCGTCCCAGGTAGAAGTCATACATCCGTTTCGCTCCCGCATAGGAGCGGGAAAGTACTGAAATATCCTTTTTCTCCTGAAATACCGCCCAAAGGGCGTAAAGTGAAGTGGGAACCGGAGAGCCGCAGAAGAGGGCCGGGAAGTCATATTCTTCATCCGCAAAGAAATAAGACGCCTGCTGCAATGCCAGGTCAGGCGCGAAGGATGCCATCCCCGCCGCCTCAATTCCTCCGTCCCATGAATATGGAATCGGGAAATATTTTGCGGGAACGTAAAAGGGCGATTGGATTTTGGACAGTTGCAGCGGATAATTGACATTGTACAGCAGTATGTCCCTGAGCCGCGAGATCATTTCCGAGTACGGCATGTCTTGCGGAACAATGTCGCAGGGCGGGGCTTTTTTCCCGGCTTTGATCGAGACGCCGTCCTTGACGCCGTCAAAAGCGACCGTGAAACTTACGGTTTGTTCCGAATGCGGAGGCACGGTGAACGGTTCGATGTTGACCGCCCCCCATGGAAACACGGTTGAATCCCGTTCAATCTGCGGAGATTTTAATTTATACCGTTTGCGGAGATGCCCCAGGAATGAGCCGAGTCCGCTTTCAGAAATGGATCTCAGCTTTCCCGTTGCGACTGTTGCATGTCTAACAGCCTCATCCTGTATGATAATCCGGAATTTCGAATCCTGGCCAGCCGCCGACTCCAGTTCCACACGGGCACTTTCCCGAAGCGGTTCATCAGACAGTGCAGTCGTCAGTAGATTCCCGGCTGATTCGTCTCCAGGAAGATGTCCTTCGGAAAAAAGCATGCCATCGAACCAGATTCGCGCCGTATCGTTGCTGGGTGCGTCAACAGGCTGCAGTTCGACCGTGAGCTCTGTTTCCGGTACGCATCCGACCGGAATCCTCAGCAGCTTCCATTCCTCATACGCATCCCGGTTCTTGCCCCAGCCGCCGCCCGGAATCACCCAGGTCTGCGGCATGGGGAATGTGGTTGCCCGGCCATTTATCCTGAGTTCCCAGCTTTGGCCCACGACACCATACTTGATGTATCGGAGATAAACGTATCCGTCCTTCAATGGCTTTGGCAGAGTCTTCCGGTATTTTACACGGTCTCCCACCCAACCTCCGAACGCCTGTGCGAGCACTTCGTTTTCAACAGAAAATGAGAATATCCTTGTCAGACACTGGCGGCATCCCAGTCCGAAAGTCTTCTGGTATGCCTCTATTTCAGTGTAATCGCGCCCCGCTATCCACCATGGGCGCAGGGCAGTTTTCAATCCGACCTTTTTTCTGGGATCGCCCACAGCCAGTCCAAGGCCGTAGAAGTATTCCCTTTCCTCGTCTGACGAGTTTTCAAAGGTGATTTCACAGCGTACGCGCCCGTTATGTTCAACTGTGAAACGCGCCAGCGCCGAATCGCCTTTGGAATCCAGAAAATATCGGAGGGCATATGAGGAGTAGTCTGACGAGACCCCTTCCGGCATCGCACGCACATTTGCCCTGCGATCACCGCTTTTGACATTCTGCACGTAGTCGAATATGGTGTCCGGCAGAATTACAGTGGCCGGTTTGGTCCGGCCTGTGAAGAGTGCGATATCGGCCGTTGAGCCCTGTGCGGCGTTAAGTATCCGCGATATGCCCAGATAGGTCTGAGAAAACGGTCCCCAGTCAGTCTTCAGATCCAATATTCCTGTACCCATGAAGGTCCCCTGTGGGTTTCTATTGATGTCGTATGCTCATATTTTTTTAATTTTTCTGTTCCAGAAAAATTTTCTTCCATGAATCACATAAGCTTCGTTTACCGTTCTCCCCCGCTCCCGATCGTGTGCGGCAGATGCTCCCAGAAATTCACTGTCATCTGCTCCTGCCAGTCCGGACCATTTACAGTCTGAATCCTTCGGAGTTCTTCGCGGCGGATGCGCAATCTGGTCGCCATCGTGAGCCGGTTGAAAGTCTCATGCGATTCGGTAATATGGTTTATCAGGTCGGGATATATCCTGGACATTTCCAGAGCCCATGGGATTTGTCGGGCAAGGGAGTCAACTGCTTTTTCATACCACTCGGCTGCAAGTTTGCGGGCGGAGTCCGCCTCCGTTTTCTTCAGCCCCTCATGTTTAACGGCTTCCCATGCTATACGGGCGCGGAGCACTGCGGCATGTTCACGGGCGGCCAGTTTTGCGATGTTCGCAGATGCGATTAGGGCGCGAAGTTCGCTGCGGGCCTGAGGCGAATGAGGGGGTGGACATGTTTCAAGAATCCCGCAGGCCTCCAGACACCATGCTTCAATTTCGCCGCAGCGTCCGATTGCGGTCCCGGCGGTTTCATCAATTATTTCGCGATAGCTTACCGGATTTGCGAGCACTGACTGAATCATCTCGTAGATGGTGGTGAGCCCGTCCGGATTGGCCCAGGGTTCCGGCTGATAACGCGGACTGCCCAGTACGCCCGGCCAGCGCCAGGCCCCGTCAAACCACGGAGGCATGCCGAATGAAAAGCCTTCGCGCGCCAGATGGACCGTGCTCGTCATGTGCAGGGGAAATGCGGCGATAAGTTTTGCGGCGCGGAAAACTTTCGGCCCGGATTTATCGCCAAAAAAATTATTGAATTCCTTTTCAGAGGATCCGACGGCAACCGGTTGCGACAAACCTTCCAATAGGCGGGTAATGTTGCGCGAGGAGGTGAACGAGGCGATGTGCCCCGTATGTCCCCATTGCACATTGATGTGGATGATGCAGCCCTGGATGTCCAGCGCGTTATTCTGTTCCGCTGTTAACTTGTTCCAATCCTCGTCGTGCCACAAAATAGGACCGCAGTTTTCCGCCTCGATGGCCACGGTCTCCCACATTTTATGTCCGGCCTCAAGCCATTTGTGGATGACAGGGTCGGGCCCGCCA
>JBAZRS010000390.1:0-3154 GCA_041662825.1 Victivallales bacterium
AATATTCGTCAGGTTTAACCGCCAAAAAATTGCGCACTGGCTGAGATTTTTCATCCTCTGGTATGGGAAAATCATCATCCGTTTAGCAGTGTTCCCCTTTGTCCGGATCACATACGAGGATACCGCCCCGGATGAAACAGGGCCCAGCATAATAATTGTCAATCACCGTTCCGCTTCAGACCCTTTCCTGGTTGCCATGCTGGACCGGAAAATCATTCAAACGGTGAACGGCTGGCCCATGCGTCTCCCGTTTTTCGGTTTTTTCGCTCGCAACGCCGAATATATTGACATCACAAAAACAGATTATGACGGACTCCGAACCCATATCGGATACCTTCTGCAAAAAGGAGTCTCTGTCATTTCGTTTCCCGAGGGCACCCGCTCAGGCAACCGGACGATGAATCAGTTTCACGGCGGCATTTTCAGGGTGGCGCACGAACTCAGCGCCACCGTCACCCCGGTCTGCATCACAGGAAACGAGAACCTCCCCTCGCGTAAATTCAAGTTTTCCTGCGGCCATATCAGGATCCGCAAGCTTTCTTCCATAAAAGCTGAAACAGTCGCGTCTTTTACGCCGTTTACCCTGAAAACACATGTCCGCGACATAATAGCGGATGAAACCTCCAAAATGGATGCAGTGCAGTGAACAGGAACTCATCACGCTTTGACCTGAACAGGGATTGCGCCTTTCTGGACGCCGGAGAAATCCGCCAGCTTCAGACCAGGCTTTTACGCAAACATTTGTCGTACTGCAAAAAAAAATCGCCTTATTACGGCAAACTGCTTGGAAATTTTGATTTATCCGGTTTCCAAATAGGCGACCTGAAGAAATTACCCGCAGCCGACAAATCAATCCTCTCCGAAAACAATGAGATGTTCACAGCCGCTCCTGAAAACGAAATCAGGGACATATCCTTCACTTCCGGCACAACAGGAGCCCCCTGCCGCATCGTATACACCGAAAACGACCTTGACAGGCTGGCATATAACGACGCCACTGGCTTTGCCGCTTCCGGCATCGGTCCCGGCGACCGCGTTCTCCTGACCTGCACGCTTGACCGCTGTTTCATTGCAGGACTGGCCTACTTCATGGGAGTGCGCAAACTGGGTGCGACCGCCATCCGCAACGGGATCAACTCGATTGAAAGCCACGCCGACATCATAACACGGCTTAAGCCCGGAAGCATAGTCGGAGTTCCCTCCTTTATGCGGCATCTCGGAATTTTCCTGCAGGAGAATAAAATTGACTCCAGGTGCGTCAAACGCCTGATTTGCATCGGTGAACCGCTGCGCGATGAAAATTTAAAGACTAATTCGCTGGCGAAGCAACTGTTGCAGCTCTGGCAGGCGCAGATCTTCTCCACTTACGCCTCATCTGAGATCGTCACGAGTTTCACCGAGTGTTCTGCTCAATGCGGCGGACATCTGCCTCCCGATCTGGCAGTCCTCGAAATAGTGGACGAATCCGGGAATCCCCTGCCCCCGGGAGCCGTCGGCGAAGTCACAGTCACACCGTTGCAGGTTACCGGAATGCCGTTAATCAGGTTTCGCACCGGCGACATCAGCTTCCTGATCAACAGCCCATGCCGCTGCGGTCGCTTTTCACCGCGCATAGGCCCCATCCTCGGACGCAAAGCCCAGATGCTCAAAATAAAAGGTACAACGCTTTTTCCGAGGACTTTTTTTACAGTTCTTGATACTTCACCTGAAATTGCCGAGTATTATATGGAGGCGTCAGGAGACGGGCTCTCGGACAGTGTTGAAATATTCGTCGCACTCAAAGACCGCGGAATGCGGATTGAGCATGTTGCAAAAAGGATTCATGCGAAAAGCCGCATTACTGTCCCGATCAGGGAAATGCCGGTGGAAGATGTCAGGAAAAAAGTCTTTTCCGCCTCCCGCAAGCCGGTGCGCTTTTTCGACCTGCGCAAAACTTAAACGGCTATCTTGGATTTGAAGGAACGCCAGCAACCTGGTGGCATTTTATTCAGTGAATTGTGTGTAGAAGAAAAAAGATGCCGGCAGGTTGCCAGCGATCCGGAAATACAATTCCCCATACAATTGAATTACGCGGAAAGAGACCGCAACTTAAGGACAATCTATCAGGCGAACAAATGACTAAGACTTCAAAATTTGATTTTACAGACGCCGAAATAAGTTCAGCCGCGGCCGATGGCCGCCTGCTGTCCATGGAAATCGAGTTCAGCCGCACCTGCAATTACAAATGCCCATACTGCTATGTGCCGGACACGGCCCCGCTTCAGAACGAACTTGCTCCGGATGAAATACGTTCGGTATTGCGCCAGGCGGCCGAACTAGGCGCCAGAAAGATCGTAATCCTCGGCGGCGAACCCCTTTTGTATCCGCACTTGTTCGAGATGACAGATTACATCAGTTCACTTGGCATGACATCGGAAGTCTTTACCAACGGTTCCCTGATTACACCGGAGAATGCCAGGCGCCTTTTCAATGCGGGAGTCCGCGTAACCGTTAAACTCAATTCCCTTGATCCGGACATTCATGATGAACTGACCGGCGAAAAAGATTCCATGGATACCGCTTTGAGGGCGATTGCAATCCTGAAGAATGCAGGTTACGGCAAGAACGGGGAAGGAATGCTTGCAGCCAGTTCTATCATCAGCAGCCGCAACATCGGGGGCATGCCCTCCCTCTGGCGCTGGCTCCGGGAGGAAAAGATAACTCCCTATTTTGAAATAATCACCCCGCAGGGTCGCGCAATGACCAACCGCCATCTCATGGTCGACGGTCCACAGCTCCTGAAAGTCTTCTCCGACATTTCAGCCGTCGATGCCGATTTCGGCCACCGATGGGATCCCCAGCCGCCCCTGGTAGGCCGCAAATGCTTCCGCCACAGTTATTCATGCCTGGTCAACAGCGTCGGCGATGTCATGCCATGCGTCGGCCTGACCGTTGTCATCGGCAGCATCCGTTCAAAACCCCTTAAGGACATATTGGCCGAAAGCGGTGTGATCTCCCGTCTTAAAAACTTTCGGAACTACATAAAGAAACCCTGTGCAGACTGCAGCAAGGCCGAACACTGCTACGGTTGCCGCGGCGCCGCCTACCAGATGACAGGGGATTATCTTGCGGCCGACCCCACCTGCTGGCTCAATGCGGACAAAACTGATCAGAT
>JBAZRS010000390.1:3164-5644 GCA_041662825.1 Victivallales bacterium
CCACTTGACGCTGCACCTTTTATTCCGCATCGTCCGCCGGTAAGCATGATTGATCGAATTGTGAAAATCGACGACAATGCCGGAGACTGTGAATCGCTTGTCAGTCCCGACAACATTTTTCTTGACGAGAACGGCATCCTGTCGCGTTCCGCCCTCATTGAAATAGCATCACAGTCGGCTGCAGCCATCAACAGTTTTCTGAACGACGGGCGCGTTTCGCCCGGCATGCTTGTCGGTGCCAGATCTTTCCGCTTCTTAAGTGATGCCCGTTCCGGCGATCTGCTGGTCATTCGAATAAGCAAAATAGCCGAATTTGACCCGTGTCACATCATCATCGCCAGCATATCCGTTGCCGGCCGCCTAATTTGCGAAGGAGAACTGAAGATATGCGTTCTCAAAGATTAACAGGGTTATTCTGCGGACTCCTTCTGCTCTGCACCGCTCTTGCCGCCACCGGTGCCGAAGAGGGTGTTTCGCTAATTGGCGCACACAGTGAACTTCAAGATATCGACACATTGCAGGCTGCATTCACCCAGACCAAGAAAATAGCGCTGCTGAACCATAGCGTCGTCATTACCGGTGAATTGTGCCTCGAGAAAACAAACGGCCGGATGGCATGGCATGTCGCCTCACCGATCTGTTATTCCTGCGTGATAACCAAGCAGTCGCTGACGCAGTGGGATATTGATTCCAATCAGCAGATCGTGCTTTCCGTTGACCGTTATCCGTGGCTGAAGGTTTTATCCCAGAACCTGAAGGACTGGTTTTCCGGAAACTTTCAGAACATGTCTTCCGGCTTCACCGTTAAAGCCTCTGAAAACCGCAAGATGCTCATGACTCCGCGCCCTGACAACCGCATCGCTGAGTATATCAGGACAATCGAATTTTATTTTGCAGACGGCGGTCCAGGCATCTCGCAGGTAATATTCACCGAAATCAACGGCGACACTACTGAGATAACATTTGCAAACATTAAAATCAACCAGCCAATCCCCCCGGAAAAATGGAACGTAAAACCAAATTAAACATGTTCTTCCTGCGCCTGCTGATCGCGGCATCAAAGCATCGTCTGACACTGTATGCCATGGTAATGATTCTGTTTTTGCTCAGCATATACGGAATATACTGCGGACAATACAGCAACAACATTGCAAAAATGCTGCCGGATTCGTCCGAGTCGGCACGGACGCTGGAAGTCATGCGCCGAAGCGGCCTTTCCAGCAGGGGCGTCATCTCCTTTGATACCGGCGGAAGGGCCTTCTCCGACTCGGCGTTGCCCGTCTATCTGGAGATTCTGGGCGCCCGTCTCCGCTCTTCCCCGATGATCACGCGCGTTGATTATCAGTTTATTCCCAAATCGCTCTCGGCTTCCCTGAATAACCTTTCACGTTACCTTCCACAGTTAATTGAAGCCGAAGACCTGGAACGTCTCACCTCAGGAGACGGCATCTCCACCACCGTCAAACAGGCATACCGCCAACTCTTTCTTTTCGGGGGGATCGGAACGACTGAGCGGCTGAGGGAGGATCCCTTCAACCTGCGCCTGCAGCCACTGGAAAAACTCAGCGACTTCCAGAAACTCTCAGGTATCCGGATTTCCCCTTTGCATTCATATATGGTCTCCCCGGATGAACGGAAGGCCCTGTTATTGTTCGAATCCGATATTTCGGCGGCTGACACTGCCGGCAGTCGCCGTCTCCTGGCGATGCTTGGTGATTCCTTGCGCGATTGCCCTCCCGGCATAACTTACGACATCATTTCCCCCAGCTGGCATTCTGTCGAGAACGAGGAAATCATCAAGTCCGATGTGAAAACAGTCGCAGTCACGTCTTTTATCGTTTTCACATTGCTTTTTATAATATTCTATCATTGCGATCTTCGCAGTCTGCTGATCCCGGCGATGCCGGCCCTGGCTTCAGTGATAGTCATGGCGGCCATGCCGCTTGTCTTTAAGGAGTGCCTTTTTTTCGTAATCGGAATGGGTGGACTGATAATCGGCCTTGCCGTCGGTGATTACGGCACCCACGTCTATGCTGCGTCTTCCGGGACATTTGGCATACGCCGGGTTGCAAGACTGCTTCTGCCGCTTCTGGTTACATGCCTCACTACTGTGGGAGCCTTTCTGCTGTTTCTGATTTCAGACATAGAGGCATGCAGGCAGATAGGGGTTTTTGCCGGATTAAGCCTGATCCTCAGCCTGCTGTTCACCGTTTTCCTGCTCACACCTCTGTTCTCCGGCAGAAACAGGCGGCCGTTTCATATTGCAATTCCGAAGTTTACGGTCCACCGCCCCCTGCTTGTCATTTCGATCTGGTCGGTCATGCTGATTCTGGCAGTGTTTGGTCTCACAAAAATAAAATTGAATGACGATATCCGGCAGTTTGATGTGATATCGCAGATGACGCTCAAGGCGGAGAAGAACTATGAGAACAACTGGCAGTCCGGAACCGGCCCCTCCATGCTGATTGTAACCGGCAAAT
>JBAZRS010000391.1:0-5642 GCA_041662825.1 Victivallales bacterium
ACTCGACATCCTTCTGGTCGTAGCCGTCGTTGACGGTGAAATCCAGGAAGACCAGGTCGGGTTTCTTCGAGAGCACATCCCTTTCAAGACGGAAGAGCCCGAGATCGGAACCGGTTCCGCCGATGGCCGCATCATGGAAAGAAAAATGCGCCTTCGGATATTTCTCCGTCAGATACTTCCCCATGAGCCCGCGAAAACTTGTCTTAAGCGGATCGCTCGCGTTCGCACCCCATGTCAGGGAACCGCCGAAAAAGACAACCGACAGGTTTTCACCAGCCTTAGCCTTCCTGTCGAATTCCGCAAACGATGCCGCAGGCGGTTTGACGGCTGCATCAGCAGCACTGAGAGATGCTGACGACATTGCGAGAATAATGCCTGACAAAAGTCCGGCGAAGATAATTCTACATTTTCCCATGTCCATTGATCCTTTTTTTATATTTAATTTATTTATATCCAGTTTTAAAAATTACTGATAACTCCTTTGAATCTTGCCCCTGAGGCAGGTCTCCATTTCCCGCGCCACTGACCACTGACCACTGACCACTGACCACTGACCACTGACCACTGACCACTGACCACTGACCACTGACCACTGACCACTGACCACTGATAGCCGATTACCTCTGCAAGTTGTCCAGTTCGATCGTACCGAACAGTTTGCTGTCGAGGCGCGCCTCGCTCGGAACGTCGGAGACGAGACCCGTCTTCTTATTGTGCCAGTAGAGGCGCATTGCGCGGTTTGTTCCCGACGGATCGGAGTAGATGACACCTACAACACCGTTTATCTTGCCGCCAAGAGCCTTGTCAAGTCCGATATCCTTAAGAGGAATCTTGATCAGGACAGTATATGTGTTGATTCCCGTATCGACCATGACCTTCGCCGAATCCAGGCGTTTCACCACATCGAACTCAGTGGCATTGGCCGCATTGTTCCCGACCATGTAAGTCATCGGATTTTCCTTCTGGGCGGACTTGCTCTGCCAGTAGACAACTGTATTTTTCCCGCCGACATTGGCGGCGAGGATGCGAACCGGACCGCGTCCGGGCACGTCAAGCTGGAGATCCACACAGTCGCCGCCTATGAACGCATGAGTGAACTGTCCCTGCGCATTTTTCCACGGGCTGTCGTCTGACACCTGGAACATCACCGCAAGATCCTTTCCGTTGTGGGCAAGGGATGCGCGCCACCAGATGGACGGGTTACCGGGCTCCGCAACTTTGAAATCCACTGAACCGTCTATCAACGTGCGGTTGAGCGGCTGAAGCACCGGAGCTGGTTCCGAGGGGAGACTGTTGACTTTCGCCACCCTGAGAGTCACCGGTTCAGGAACCTCCTGCTGCTGACGTTTCTTTGCGATTTCAACACCCTCGGCAATATCCTTCTGCCCAATGTCAAGAGTCTTGACTTCCTTTACACATGTATCGACGTTCTTCACTTCCATCAGCCGGTATGAGGGACCGCCGAGCTGGACATATATCTTTTTAGACGCCGTGTCGCGCCAGATGAATCCGCCGAAGCTCTCCTGCCCTATGAACGTATCGTCAAGAGTGACCCGCCCCTTGGAATCCTGGCAGATGCTTGAAAGATAAATCCCGTCCATCGACATCAGGAACCATTCGCCCCGGTCGCCGCCGAGTGCGGTCATGCTGCCCAGGTTTGGAATGTCCTCGACAACCCCGTTCGTCCTGAAAGGCGCGATAAGGACACCCCTTCTGGCAGCAGGCGCATCATGCCGTCCGTAAAGGTTGGGATAGGAACCCGAGCGCCCGTCAACAGTGCAGTATGCGATTCCGTCCGAGACGTTGCCGGCCATGTCCATGATCGGACTCCCGCAGGATCCCTGGCTTGAAGAAAGCTTGATCCAGTTGGGAACTGTCACAGGTTTTGAAAAATCATATAGCGGCACACCGCCATCCGTGAGGCCTTTCAGGTCAAAGCGCAGACCGTTGGTGCTCATGATTGTCATGTCCGGCCTGACCCAGCCGTTTGACCAGTACATGCCGCGGAAGTCCAGGTTTTCCGTAACCTCTCCGGCATCCTCGGCATGGTTTCCGTTCCTGTCGATCCATGCACGCGACGGCTGGGGCTTCCCCTTCACATTTCTTACAAGATCAATCTTGACGCAGAGGCGGAAAACGCCGTCCTTGTCCCTTTTGAAGATGCTGAGATCCTCGGGCTTGTTGAATCCCGGCACACCGCAGGCGTATTCATGCCCCTTGTAGCTGTATATCAAACCGCGGTCATGGGCGAGTTCCGGATGGTACGCAATCGGCTGTTCATTGGTCTTGCGGTGCAACGGATCCGGCTTGGGATCGAGCTTGAATTCAACCCCGTGCGCAATAAACCGCGTAGCGTCGAATGTAAGCGGGAAGCCTGACATCGCACCATAGTCGGCCTGTCCCCAGTACTGGTCTATCATCTTGTACTGTTCGTCCCAGCATGTCACCCGCTTGCAGGTCTTGACGCTCTCCGCGATCCAGAGTCTGCCGAGATGGTCGAAGTCTGCGCCCAGCGGACGAACAAGATCGTTCATTATGAATTTTCCGGCGGGACGGTCTTCGCCCTTCCAGGCGTTCCCGACCGCGTGCAGTTTCTTGCCCTCGGGACTGAATATGAGCACCTGGTTGAGCCCGGTATCGCTTATCGCAAAGCGTTTGCCGTCATGGCTGATGCCGAGACGCACCGGTTTTTCAAGACCGGCCGCCTTGAATACCTGGGTCGGCTTCAAAGAAGAGTCCAGTGTTGCGACTTTCCCGTCGGAGTAGAGTCCGTATAAGAGCTCCCCTCGATCCGTTACGGCAAGGAGATTTCCGGCTTCCATCGTCTTTTCAACGGCGCCTGTAGAAAGATTAACTTTCTGAATGGCGCGTCCGGGATAACATGTCCAAAGGCTCCCGTGGGCATAGGCGATGCTGCTCTCATTTGAAATGTCCGTGTCCGGCAGGAGGGTCGGACTCGGGGTCTTGTCGGCATCGTCGAATATCACAAGCTGCCCGTTCTTGAGGTTGAACTTGAAAAGCAGTGTCCTCTTCTGCCAGCTGGAGCGTGAGAGGCCGTAGGCGAACTTGTCGTCCAACGTCCCGTCGACAAACTCATTGCCGTCGGCCCACTGGATGATCGCATCGTCATTTATGCGCTGGATGCCCGATCCCCCCTCTGTGCCTGTGAAGAGAAGTACGGTGCTGTCGCCGCGCGTTGCGACGGAAGTCGGATGCCCGTGGTTCGCCCCCCACAGTTTCCTTCCCGCATCGGTGGTCCACGGAGGCGTAGCTGAACTGTAGCAGCTATTGTAGAACTTAAGCGAAATCGGAAGGTGGTGGACAACAGTCGCCTTGTACTTCCCGGGCTTCACAGGATTTCCATTGTCGTCAAGACAGTCCCATTTGTCCGTGTTCTTTCCCGTTTCGCGGGGGAATTGTCCGAAAAGATTCCGCACACGCTTTCCCTGTGAATCGTCTATCGCAATTGTAACATCGCGTTTTTCTGGAATCTCATAGCTGATAGACACGCTGCCATAAGTGTCGTAATCCTCAAAATGTTTAAGTCTGGACTTCTGAAGTTCGACCTGCTGCTCTGTAATTTTCAGTTTTCCCTTGTCGCCTATAACCGCCTTCCCCCATCCGCTTCTGGCACGAAACATGAATATCCGGTTAACCGAATCGTCCTTTATGCCGTCGGCAAGCCGGTGCGCCATCATTGTCCCGTCGACGTTGCCCCACATCGCCTCAATGCCGAATACAAATGAATCCCCCGGCTTCAACGACTCGCCGCTCGTGCGGCAGTATTTCCACGGCCAGAAAACCTCCATGTTGTAACCTTTCGAAGGGTCGGCGACCCATGGCGCAAATGCGATCTTGCCGCCTGCATTGGCCATTGTCACACCCCATTTCTCAAGCTGGTCCGGACGGTCCGGTCCCGTGCCGTCGTAGGGTTCCTTGTTCCTAAAGCCACCGTGCTTTATGATCATGTACGGTTTTTCATCGAAGGAGGAATAATACATGTTCACATGCATCATGTGCTCGTCCTTAGTGCGGTCGTCGAAGATGACACGCGCCTGGTAGCAGTCCGCGCGCCAGCTCTCCGAGAAATCCTTACCTGACGCCTTGTTCTTCATCGGATTCAGATCGCTGTAGCGGGCAAGCAGATAGACGCCCTTGTCATCCCACATCATATGCGTCCAGACACTGTACTGGCCGACCAGCGTGGGATCATTGTAGCTCCAGACGCCTGCGGAAAGATCCCAGTCGTCCGTCTTCCCGTCTATGACGACCGGACCCGGTGCGGGAAGCACCTGGATCTCGGTGTTCAACGACATCGAACGGTCGTCCGCGTCAACGGCTGCGGAACAGAGCAGAAATCCCAAAGCACAAAGAAACCTCTTCATAATGACTCTCCTTTATCATATTTTTAAATTTATTGTTTTTAAGGGAACCTTATATGTCTGAAGATATTTTCAGTTGACCTGACATCAAACACTTCTTCCTTTCATGCCCTCTCATTTGCCAAGTGCGGCGGCAAAAGCCGTCCGCATGTCAGAAGGGGGCGTCATGCTGCCTCCCCAGAACACCTGCTTGGTGCCGCTGATGCCGGGACCTGCACTGATGCGAGAGCCTCCGCTCCTGTTGCCCGAATGGGAGGTGGTTTCCCCCGGTCGCAGGTTATGTGCCCCGCCGCCGCCGAACGTGCCTCCCTGCCATGTGCCGATGTTATACGGGTACCATGCCGCACTGCCATCCAGAAGGGCGGCATTCCCGCCAGCCGGACGGAAGTAGTTGCCATGGTTGTTGTACAGGGAATAATCCGCAGTCGCAACAGCCCTGTACATCTGTACACGATCCACGAACAGAAGCACCGGAAAACCGCCCCAGGTCTGCATTCTCTCCAACTGCCTTACACGGAACTGGGGATAAAACCGGTTGGGGAAGGCCGCGCCAGAATCGCACATGCAATAATTTCCAAAGTTATTGGCATGCCATACATACGAGGAATCGAAATTATTCCAGCCGGTCGGCCAGTTTGCAGGCTTTGGAGCCGAGGGGCAGCGAAGAAATGTGTCATAGGGAAATACTTTGGCGTTAAGATAATCCGCCATCATCGACTTTATCGCCATCGATTTGCTCAAACCAGGCCCGCCCTCGCCTATGCAGTGGGTCAGGCACGACAACGGCACCATTTCATCATAATCGTCAGTATAGTTGAAAAAAGCAAGCGACAGCTGCCGGACATTCCCCATACACTGGATGCGCTTGGCGAACTCCTTGGCATTAGAGAGAGCAGGCATGAGAATAGCCGCCAGAATTGCGATTATCGCAATCACCACCAGCAGCTCAATAAGAGTAAAAAATGACAATCCGGACGTCGTAAGCCTGAAGCGCGATTTGATCAATTCAACCTCCATGCGGCATTCCGGAACAGTTAATACCTGAACCCGACTATTATTACTTTGGTATTGGCATTATATATTATAAAGCAATTAAAGTCAATAGTCCAACTGAACAATGTCGAAATAATGTTAATTTTTTCCGGCGGGAGAAAATTATCAGCTTTTGACGTATAGGAATTTCAAAGTTTTGAACATCCAACATTCAACATTGAACATTGAATTAAAAACCGAATTCATTCGATGTTGGAAGTTCGATGT
>JBAZRS010000392.1:0-5620 GCA_041662825.1 Victivallales bacterium
CCAATGTTAGCACGAGGTCGTGTCCGAAATCAACCAGTTTTCCCCATGGCCCGTCACATGGTTCCAGCAAAGACGGGAAAAACCACCAGATGGCTTTCTTCTTCTGCATATCATCATTCCTTATACGATATCTCCGCCAGATAAATATCCGACGCGGTATTATGTTCCGTGTTCGCCACATCCTTATCATTTGATTTATCATCTCGGCAGGGAGCGTCCATGCTGTGTTCATGCGACGAATAATAGGATACCAGAGCTTTCCCATCTCCTGTGTCCGCCCACGAGGCGTAAGAGCAGTCGCCACCGCTGGGCAACGCCCGGACGTGGCAGAGTTCCTTGAAATCCTCCAAGATGAAAATATCCGCACGAGTGTTGTATCGCTGCTCTCTGCTGTCTTCCTGATTCCAGCAACGCGCAATAATGACGGATGCGCCGTTGAAGCGTTTTATCATCGGGCCTCCGATTTTAATGGGCAGACGCTTTATTGACTCAATCGCATTGTATGGCGGATTTATCTTGCATAACGCCGGTATATGTCCGTGATTGTCATCCCTGACCAGCGCCCATAAGGTGCCGTCTTTGCCGAAATCTATCGCGGTCTCATTGCCGGGGCTTGGGAAAGCAAGGAGCTTCTCCCAGTTCACTCCGTCCGCACTCTTGAACAAATATGAGTGGTAACAATTGTCATCTTCCCTTTTGTAACCTGTCCCGTATAGACATTCCCCTCGCACTGCCATGCCCCAAATCAAAGGCATACCCTGGATTTCACGGGGTTCACTGTATTCCATTCCGTCTTTTGACGACACCATGAAGCTTTGAATGACATAATCCTGCGGCCTGCGGGCGAAGAAGCTCAGGAAGATTTTATTTTTAAACACGGTAAGTTTCGGATCCCGCAAATCCAAACCGGGCTTCTCGATCACGGTGGCGACATTCCACTTGCTGTTGTCATCGGAGCAGATAAGCACAATCTTGCCGTCACACGATGCATGAACTGTGGCGGAACGGAAGGCGACATAAGACTTCCCCCCGAACCGCACAATGGAGGTAAATCCGTTATGCACCCCGTTTGAAAATATTTTCCGCGCCCTGGTTACCCTGATCTCTTTCATTTGCCTGTATCTCCCCCGGAATTTATGCGGTTAAAGCGTTTTCCGTATCATGTCTTCATATTCCCTTACGTTTACTACTTTGCCCGATATTCTGGATTCTTCTGCGGCGAAAACCATCAGATGGCCCTCGAGGGAATCCTTGAACGGTGTGAACAGGATCGACTTATCTCCGGAATCGATCGCATCCATGAAATTATCAAGGATTGTGCGGTCGCCTCCGCCATGTGCACCTTTGGATTTTACACTGATTTCTTCCTTGCGGTCTGGCTCGAATGAATGCGCCAGTACCGTCCCGCTTACGCCGTCGAAATTGGTATATTCTATTTCCCCGTTGGTCATGCTGAGTTTGACCATGCGCCGGTCAATGGCGTTATGCCCGCACATCGTGAACGACGCATGTATCCCGTCCTCAAATTCAATCTGCACGGTCTGGTTGTCCACCACGTCGTTGTCAGTCTGGAAAACGCATCTTCCGAAACGGTTTTTCATCAGGAGTTCGCGCAAGTGGTCCTTGTCCCTTACCACACCCATCTGGCGCAAACTTGCAGGATCCGTGTCCGCTTCAAAATACAGCTTCATCACATGGTATGGGCAGCTACTGTAGTGCTTGCATCCGTCGAGGCAGAATTTGGGTGCTCCCTCGGGGCAGTTTTCCCTGCGGAAATATTTAAGCGAGCCGAAAGAGGCGATTCTCTTCGCTTTTTTCCCGGTCAGATAATATAGCCAGTCCAGGTCGTGGCAGCATTTTGACAGCAGCATGGAGGATTGCCGGGAGGAATTGTAGAAACCGCGTACAAAAGAATGGGCCATGTGTCCGTATTCCACGTTTTCACTGTGCTGGATGCAGACAATTTCGCCGTATCTGCCGGAATCAACCAGATCTTTAATCAGCCGGAGGCGCGGAGTCAGGCGCAATTGGTGGCAGACTATCATGATGCCTGAATAGTCTTTCGCAGCGTCATGGAATCTGATGAGGTCGGCGGCGTTTGTGCAGAGCGGTTTTTCAATCAGTATATGATATCCTTTCTCCATCGATTTCAGCGCCGGCTTAAGGCGATGGTCTTCAAATGTGGCGATTATCACGCCGTCAACGTCCTTTATCTTTGCATGGAAAAAGTCGTTATAGTCGGAAAAGGTTCTTTCCGCCGGGATATTGTGCTTTGCCGCGAAGAATTCCCGTTTTTCCCTGTCCGGTTCGACCACTGCGGTGAATTTCGCCCTGTGCGGCAGATCAAGCGCATATTGACCGTAAGTACCTTGTCCTCGGTTGCCTGCGCCGATCAGGGCAAACTTAATCTGTTTGTTCATTTATGTCCGGATCCTTTCATTTTAACGCTTCCCATAAAACTGCGGCAGCCATTTCGCGGTGGCGTCCATCAGTTCCCCGCCCATGGCGTTCACCTCTTCAGCGGAGAGGTGAGAGCAGAGCGGATCAAGGCGAAGCGCCTGCAAAGCCAAATCCCTGTCCCCTTCAAGCGCCGCTTTCAATGTCATGAGCTGTATCCTGCAGTGAATTTCAACCAGGGGTTGCACCGTGTCCGGCAGATGTCCCATTGCAAGCGGGGTGAAGCCGCGGGAATCCACAAGCCCCATGGTCTCAACGACCGCGCCACGCGGCAGATTGTCTATCTGGCCGATGTTCGGAAGGTTGACCACATCGACAAACGGCTTGTTGCTGATGAACGCCTTGATTATGTCCACCGCAGTTTCCCGGCTCTTCTTGAAAGGCTCTCGTTTTCCAGAGGCGAGTTCCGCCGTTATCCTGCGCACATTTGCGCATTTCGCAGCCCGCTCTTCAACGGTAGTGCGGACTAGATCAAAACTTTTCAGACATGCCTCATCCCTATTGAGGTAGCCTGGAATAAACTCGCAGGTGTGCCTGTCTTCGATATATGTCAGCATGCCGTATTTGCGGTAGAGCAGGTCGCAGAGGGTGCTGCGGTGTTTCAGCATTCCGGCCAGGTCTTTTTCGCCGTTGCCGAGGAAGTCGTTGATTTTCCTGTTGCGGAGTTTTTCCGCAAGCAGAGGATAGCCGGGATCACCTTTCACCGTGAAATCAGTTACCCAGAAAAAATGGTTCACTCCTCCGTAGCTGAGCGAAATGTCCTTTTCCTCTACATCGAATATCCTCTCCAGGAGGTTGTATGTGGAGAAAATGCCGTGGCAGAGGCCGACAGTCCTGAGTTTGCCCACCTCATAGAAAGTTCCGGTCAACGCAGCCATGGGATTGGTGTAGTTGAGGATGATGGCGTCCGGAGCAAGCCGCTCAATTTTGCGTGCAGCTTCGGCGAAGACAGGGACATTGCGAAGTGTCCTGTTCCAGCCTCCGGGGCCTGTCGTGTCCCCCACGGTCTGGTAAATCCGGTACTTCTCCGGAATCTTCAGGTCATGCGCCATCATGTCCAACCCGCCGGTAGATATGGCAATTACCACAAAATCCGCTCCGGAAAAAGCGTCTTCCTCGCTGCCGGTCGACTTGAAACTGAATCCGGCACCCAGGGTCTCGTTCATCTTACAGCATGCAGCCTTCACTTCCTCGGCTGCGGCTAAATCAGGATCCAGAAGGAAGACTTCACTGCCGTTCAAGACCGGCTCCAGCAGCATGTCGCAGATGATTCTCGGGCCCCAGTTGAAACTGCCTCCGCCCATCATGACTATTTTAGCCCTATCGCCCATACTTCCGAATCCTCCGTTAGTGTTTTTAATTCACAGTTCTATGTCTTAAGCGTATGCAAAATCTAAATTCTCGGTTCAGGAAATCAGAAGTCAGGAGTCAGAATTCAGCGTCCTACTGCGGTGGCCGCAGTTTTATCAATAAGAAACTGTTTCCGCAAAAGTAGTGCGGTTTTTAAACCGCCAACTCTGTGTCGGGTTGAAACCCGACCTACTTCTGAGGCAAGTTTCAAAGGAGAATTAAAACAACCCAAATGCTTCTCAATTATTTCCTTTTTTGTTTTTGATATTATTCTGACTACTGTCTCCTGTATTCTGACTTCTTTTGGGTTGCGGCCTTAAATGATAATATCACAGTGGAATATCGCGTTCAAAGAAAACCGCTTGCATCTTTGATGAAAGCTGTTGTATCTTCCAGTCATCCATACACAGCGACTTAATAAGCCGCTGTGTTTACAGATATTCCTCCTCGAATCTAATGGACCTGAGCTCAGTCCTGAACGCCTCCTGTTCCGATGCGGTGAACCTTTTCATGGGATATGTGCAATATCCTATGTCGAACCCCAGCATGTCCAGCATGTCCTTCACGCCGTTCAAAACGCCGTGCTTGATAATTATCCTTATCAGCCTGTTCGCCTTGAACTGGGCCTCCTGCGCCGCCGCGATGTTTCCGGACACGAAGCTGTCATATATCTTAACAAAAACTTTCGGCATCGGATTGTATGTCGCCCCTATTCCGCCGTCCGCACCCATGACAAGGCCGCAGAGGAGGGTTTCATCCGGGCCGTTGATGACATTTATATCCCCGCCGTTCAACTCCTTTATCTTTCTCATTTCATAATAATCGTAGCTGGTCCATTTCAAGCCGATCATATTCCTGATGCCCAGCATTTTCTCGACCATTTCCGCTTTTATGACTGTGCCTGACATTGGCGACGCATACATCAGCATCGGGACATCGGACGAATCGGACAACGCCTGGTAGTACTGATGGATTTCACGTTCGCCGTAACCGTAGAAAAAAGGAGGAACTGAAGAAATGGCATCCACCCCGATATCGGTGGCATGCCGCGCCAGATCCTGCGCGGTTCTCAAGTCAATGGCGCCTATGTGGGATATGACGCACCCCTTTCCCCGCGCTTCGTCTACGGCTATTTCAGCCATTGCCTTCCTGGAATCAGGCTTCATTACAGTACCTTCGCCAGTTGCCCCGCAGATGTAAAAGCCCTTGCATCCGGCTTTCAACTGCCAGTCAATAAGCTTCCTTAAACTTTTTTCCTTTACAGAACCGTCTTCATTCAACGGGCTGACAATGGCCGGCATAATTCCTTTAAACTTCACATTACTCATAAAACTTCCTTCAATTTAGGTTCCCTTTATTATTCAACTAAGATGCTTTCGAAGCCGTTTTCCTCAGATGTTCCACGAACTGCCAGAGTTCCGGATGCAGTTCGAGGATATAGGCTTCAAAAATTGTGATGCCGTCGAAGCGGCTGAGGAACTGCGCATTGCCGGTGGCTTCAAAACCCTTTATGTGATCGGCTGCTCTTTTCGCACTTTTGACAGTATGAAAATAGCTTTTGCGTCCCGGACTGTTGAAAAGCCAGGGATATTCAATTTCCATTTCCGCGCTGCCGCAGAAATTGTTAGTGGCGCCGAAATGGATTTCATCCACTGCCTTTTCATCCAGCATGCGTTTCCAGTCGAAAAACTCCTTCGGATACATTCCAAAATCGGCACACGGGCCGAAGCATAGTTCGCCGTTGAATTGGGTTGCCAGCGATCTGGCTTTCTTGAGGAAATCAATCAGGTAATTGCCGCGGAACTTCCACCAG
>JBAZRS010000393.1:0-5619 GCA_041662825.1 Victivallales bacterium
GCTGGGCAAAGAAACGACCCGGGAGATGGCGGTTGCGGCGCTGCGCCAACTGGTTGACCAGTATGAGGGCACCAATGTCAGCCACCTGTTCTGGAATGTCAATTACCAGCGCGCCGCGTATCGGAGCAAAGTCTGGCCGAGTTACTGGGATGTTCCTGCGCCGGAAACGGAGCTGACCGCCTGGGCGCGGAAATATTACGAATTGCACAGGCTGGGCATTGACGATGTATTCGCCATTGTCATTCCCCGCTGCCGTGAGCGCGGGATCTCACCGTGGATTTCCCTGCGCATGAACGACCATCACTACAGGGATAACCCCCTTTCGGTCAGCCCGTTCATGGTTGAACATCCGGAACTGCGTCTGGCGGGGGGCAAGGGGCTGTTCAATTACGCGAAACCGGAAGTCCGCCGTCATTATCTCGCCCTCATTGGCGAGGTGCTGGGACGCTATGATGTGGACGGATTGGAACTGGATTGGATGCGGTCCGCCCCGATTTTTGAAGAGGAAGAGACCGCGAGCGGCCGTCCTGTCATCAGTGAGTTCATGCGCCAGGTCAGAGCCATGGCTGCTGCGGCCGGGGAGAGGCTGGGGCATCCTGTGCGGATTGCCGCGCGTGTGTCGGCCACACCCGAATTGGCATACGGTCTGGGTTTTGATGCGGTGGAATGGGCGAAGCAGGGCCTGATCGATATCCTGATCCCAGGAGCCTCCGGCTACCCTGATGTTCCGGTGGAGCGTTGGCGGACGGAAATCGGAACTGCAGGAAAAGCCTGTCTCATCATGCCCGGCACCGACCGGGCGTACAGCTGTGTCCCCGGCGGGCCCGGCAGAGGATTGAGCCGGGAGACGACCCGCGGTTTCACGGCGTCGATGCTGGACCGCGGCGCGGACGGCCTTTACCTGTTCAACCATTTCATGTCTGTGGATTTTTCATTGCGCCGTATGACGCCGGAGGGTCAAAAGAAACAGGAATTGATGGGTGAAATTTTGCGTGATGCGGGAGATCTTGCGTCTGCCACCGCCAAGTCCAGGCTGCATGTCCTGACGCTGATTAATGCTTCAACACATAAACCGCTGTCCCGGACGGAAGGGCCGGGGCTATCAATGCCGTTTCCTGTTCTTCCGCAAAAGCCGCTGCTGTTGCGGATTCACACCGGGCCGAAACCGGTCATAGGACGTTATCTCGTTCGAGTCGGCCTGGCGAAGTCAGACGACCTGGCGGACACCAGGCTGACGGCACGGCTCAACAGCACTCCCTGCCGCATGCTTGGCGACCTGCCTCAGCCGGCAAAGCCTGATACAGGGAGGGATTCGATTCAGCGGTTCTTGCAGTTCGAGGCGCCGCTCAACTCTGTCTTGCGCGGATACAACGACATCGAATTGGGCATTGAAAAAGGCGGCCCGCAAACAGTTGTCTGGCTTGAGGTTTTGATTGAGCCGAAAACGTCGGAGCAGGGGTGGGCTGACCGATGAAATTCAATTGCGAGAGGCGGAAATAAAGCAATGGGCGTACTGGGAAATTTGCTGTACTTGGGCGGAAGCAGAAGTTGGTGCTTCCCTGGGCTGACAAACATCAGTCGGCTTCCGATGCGATCCACCCTCATGAGTTTTCCGGAAAGGGCGATGGCGGCACCGGGCGTTGCGGCTGAATCCCCCTGGAAACTTGACTTGAACGGCGAATGGAAGTTTTTTTATGCGCCCGCACCGGAGAAGGTTCCGGAATCGTTACTGACCTGCGATGAAGGAGTCGCGTGGCATTCCATCCAAGTGCCCGGCACCTGGGTCATGCAGGGATTCGGACATCCGCATTACCTCAATGTACCCATGCCTTTTCCGCAGATGCCGCCCATGGTGCCGGAAGAGAATCCCACAGGAGTTTATGCAAGGTCTTTCAGACTGCCTGAGGACTGGTCCGGCAAACGGATAGTGTTGCATTTCGGCGGTGCGGAATCTGTGCTCTATGCATATGTGAACGGAAAACCGGTCGGCATGGGCAAGGATTCGTGCCTCTCATCCGAATTTGATGTCACGGAGTTTGTCCGTTTCGGGGAAGACAACCGCCTGGTGGTGCTGGTGGTCAAATGGTCTGACGCGAGCTTCGTCGAAGACCAGGACAAATGGTGGTTCGGAGGGCTTTCCCGCGGCGTTTTCCTGCGCTGTACGCCTAAGACATGGATAGAAGATATTGATGTCCGCGCGAATTATGATCCCGGTTCGGGCAAGGGGCGGCTGAAGCTTACAGTTTCAACTCGGAGCATTCCACATCAAAACAGCAATGCGATAACTGCGGACAAGGGATTTGTGTATGCGGAACTTGAACAGGAGACAGCTTACCGGATTCTCGTTGCCCTCTCGGCCCCGGACGGACATGCGCTCTTCAAAGACGGGAAGGAACTGACCGTGAGTCTGCGCCAGCCCGGACACGGCAGATGTTTCCAGTCTGATCTGTTCGAGGCGAATCTTGATGAGGATATTGGGACCGTCCTGCCATGGTCGGCGGAATCCCCGTCGCTGTACCGGCTGGATGTCACCCTTCTGTCAAGGGAAGGCGCCGAATCCACTGCGCTGAACATCGGTTTCCGCCGGATTGAAATCAGGGATGGCAGATTTCTAGTCAACGGAAAGGCGGTAATGATCAAGGGAGTCAACCGCTGCGAGATTGACGAATTCCGAGGAAACGCGGTCACGCGGGAGGGGATGCTCAGAGATGCGTTGCTGATGAAGCGTTCCAACATCAATGCGGTGCGCTGTTCGCATTATCCCAACGATCCGTTCTGGTATGAGCTCTGCGACAAATACGGGATATATGTGATGGACGAGGCGAACATAGAGGCGCACGATTTCTATAACATGCTCTGCAAGGACAGCCGCTACTCCGTGGCGTTCCTGGAGCGTGTCCAGCGCATGGCGCTGCGCGACAAGAACCATCCGTCGGTCATCATGTGGTCGCTGGGCAACGAAAGCGGCTACGGCCCCAACCACGATGCCGCCGCAGGATGGCTCCGCGGTTTCGACCCTTCGCGACCGCTGATCTACGCAAGCGCCGACGCCGATATGTATCACCAGCCGTGGACCGGCAGAAGCGTTTCCGACATCCTGACATCGGGATATTATCCGATCGAGACCATGGAAAAATGGATGCGCGAGCACAAGGACGCCGACGGGAGGCCTGTCATTCTCAATGAGTACTCCCACGCCATGGGCAACAGCAATGGCTACCTGGCCGAGTGCTGGAAGCTGTTCGAAAAGCACCGCGAAGACGGCATGCAGGGCGGTTTCATCTGGGAATGGGCGGATCACGGCCTGGTAAACACGCTTCCGGATGGCCGGAAATACTGGGCATACGGCGGAGATTTCGGCGACGAGCCCAATGATGCGAATTTTGTCATCGACGGACTGAACTGGCCCGACCGCAGTCCGCATCCGGCCATGCACGAGGTCAAATATCTCCACCGTCCGGCGGCCGTGACTCGGATTGACGCGAAGAACAGAAGAATACTTGTTGAAAACCGGCAGGATTTTCTGTCAATGGAAAACCTCCATGGATCCTGGGAACTCCAGGTGGACGGGAAAACTCTTCAATGCGGGGAACTGCCCCGTCTGACGACAGCCCCCCGTGCCAGGGAATGGGTGGATATAGCCTGGGATCGAAACCTGGTCCCTGACGGAGTGAATGCGTTTCTCAACATCCGGTTCACTGCGCTCCACGACTTTCCGGGCGTGGAAACGGGGGAAGTCCTGGCCTGGGATCAGATGCGGATTCAAAAAGGAAGACACACCCTGCCATCTCAGGGGAACAGCAAAAATAGTGTTCATCTGGAAGAAGGACATGACAGGACGCTAGTCTCCGCAGGGAATTTCACGGCTTCGTTTGAACAGCGGACGGGGTTCCTGGCATCTCTGCGGCGCGGCGGAAATGAGTTTTTCGCTTCCGGTCCTGTACTGCAGCTCTGGCGCGCCCCCACCGACAATGACGGATTGAAACTCTGGACCGACCAGGAAAAGAAACCCATGGGCAGATGGCTGGCAGTGGGACTGGATCGCCTGCAGTTGAAACTTATGAAATTCTCGGCGCGCCTCATGGAGGACGGGACTGTCAGAGTTGTTTCCGAGCATGCGGCCAGCGGAAGAGACCGCTGGGACGACGCCGTCCACCGCATGAGATGGACATTTTACGGCGATGGCTCAGTTGAACTGGATAACGACATCCTCCTCGGGAGGGATCTGCATGATGTTCCGCGGGTCGGAATTGTCATGGCTTTCGTTCCGGGTTTTGAGGAAGTAGAATGGCTCGGGCTTGGTCCCTGGGAGAATTATCCTGATCGCAGGGCTTCGGCAATGTGCGGCCGTTATGCGGCGAAAATAAATGATATGTTCACCCCCTACATCATGCCGCAGGAATGCGGGCACCGCGAAGAGGTGGAGGAGATCTGCCTGCGTTCCGCGACTGGAAGTGAAATGCGGATCACATCCAAAAAGCCTTTTGGTTTTAACGCCATGCATTACAGCGCCGCAGACCTGTTCAAGGCCCGGCACGTGCATGAACTTCCGACACGCCCGGAAACCTGGCTGAGCATTGATGCCGCCCATCGTGGCATAGGAACCAGGAGTTGCGGACCGGATACGTTGCCGATATATCAGATCACCAGGAGAAGATACCGGTGGAAACTTCTTTTGAAAAGCGTAACTCCTTTGCCTCGGGCAATTTGACCGTAGCGCGGGGGGGGGCGGGCAGACACGAATGCCGCTTAGATAAGAAAAGACAAACTAAAGCTTTAACACTATAAGGAAGGAAAACATATTATGTCCAATCGAAAGGGAATTGCCGCCGTATTTGCAGTCTGCCTCGGCCTGATATCGCTTTTAGTCGACGCCGGCGAGGAGACCGTAAAGGCCGACATGAGGGCGCTTGGTAAAATCGAGGGCACCTGCCGTCCTTCCGAGGATGGTTCGTCATCGTGGACGACGCTTGCCGCGGAGGATCCGGCGCGCGCCGGCTATTGCGCGTCGAAACTTATCGCTGACCTAAGCGGATTCGGCGACGTCACGGTGCTTGAAGGCTCTAAGCTGCCGGGCACGGCTCTTATCCTAGAAGGGACGGGACAGTGGGTCATCGGTTTGGATGGCTCAAAGGTCCAGGTGCTCTTCGCGAAAGACGCCCCCGCCATATCGGCACTGGCAGAGAAAGCCGGCGCACGCTCCTGGATGCCGGTTGCCTTGAAAGCCCACCCCCGCTGGCTCGACCGCTTCGACAATGACGCCTTCGCCTTCGGATTCCTCGGCTTCGGCGAACTGCCCCACGATGTCCGCAAAGAGGTGAAATGGCTCGCGGACCGGAAGTTCAACATCGCCGGCGAATGCGGTAGCGAGGACATCATGATCGCACCCGGCGTCTTCAACTTCACCGTCGCCGACTGGTATTCGCAAATAGCCGCACGCAACGATCTGGCATACATGCTGTATCTGACGTGGATCCATGCCCGTCCCGGACGGCCGAAATGGGTGTGGAACAAGAATCCACTGCCACATATCATTCCCGCCGATGCAAGCGTCGGCAGCCCCGGCATCGCTTACAGGAAACTCGACAATTACACCGCGTTCGCCCCCATCAACGCCTC
>JBAZRS010000394.1:0-5618 GCA_041662825.1 Victivallales bacterium
CGGCGGAGGCTGGGGCAGTGGCGACCCGGACATCTGCGCCCCGCACTGCAAGTATCTGGCATCTCGCGGAATGGTTGCCATGACGGTAGAATATCGTTTCCACAGTAAGAAATATACGCCGCTCCAAGCCTTGTCAAATACCAAGACCGCCATACGTTGGGTGAGGAAGAACGCCAAAGAACTGAAGATCAATCCAAACAAGATTTCCGCAGGCGGTTTTTCAGCGGGCGGGCATCTGGCGGCGGCCGCGGCGGCATTTGACGGCTTCAACGAGCCGGGAGAAGATCTGTCCGTATCCGCGCGTCCTGACTCACTGGTCTTGATCAGCGCCGTAATCGACATCACCGAAACCGGCTGGGCTAGCGGGGGCAAGACCATCAGGAAAATGGGCTTGGAGCCGGAGACGTTTTCACCTTTTCACCACATCAAGGCAGGTTTCCCCCCCACATTCTTCCAGTACGGCGAGAATGACCCGGGCGTGGCGCCAGTGGTGCCCCGACTGGCGGCACTTATGAAGCAAAACGGCGATGTCTTCCAGCCTTTAGTCTATGAGAAAGGCTGGCACGGGAGTTACCTGTACAATGAGAACAGCGGCACATGCTTTACCGACACCATGCTGAATCTAGACAAATTTTTCGTCGCTCAAGGCTTTTTAAAGCCAGGTGAACCTGCGCTGACACCGGACAAGAGTGTGGCTGTGAAAGATTCGACACCCGGGAAAGCTCTGGCGGATCTTGGCGATTTCAATCCGGTCGGGCAATGGAAGATCGCCAATGCCTGGCAGGACTTCAACTTCAAGCAGGACGGCAGCGTGGCGGCGCCCGACGGCAAAACTGGAAAATGGAAACTGGCGAATCAGCAGTTGCTCTACACATGGCCGGACGGTATGGAAGTGAACTTGCCTGTCATTTCGCCGACGGAAATAGAATTTCCCATGAATCTGCCGCCGTCGCGCAACGGCATGATGATCCTGAAAAAACTTCCCATCCCGGGACAAGGCGGCTGATGAATATCCAATATCCAACAAGGAATATCCAATGTCCAAGTTAAGAGTTTCAGGAATTTAATTCCGATGGAAATTGGAAATTGAGTGTTGGATATTGGATATTCATATTCCAGGTCTGATATTTAAAGGAATGAAAAAATCTACAATGAAGGATGTCAGATGAAAATGTCGAACGCAAAGCAGATAATGGGTTTATCCTATACTCCAAAGTGGCTGCTCAATCCGGAACTTGCGATTCCCGCACTGGAGGAAGTAAAGAAGGGCGGCTTCGGCCTTGTGATCGGGTTCGCCAGGCACATGAAACAGACCGTCGCGTCTGAAACAGTGAGGAATGCGGTGGCGCAGAACACGGGACATTGCCACAAACTCGGGCTCCGTTTCGCAATCGACATGGACTGGGCGCACTGGGCTGACGAGTTCGTCGAACTGCAGCCTGAAATGGCGATGTGGAATATCCGCCGGGGTGAAGGCGTATGCGTGGACGGCAAATTCGCAGTCGACATTCCATATCCCGGACACGGGATAGAGGAATTCGCTGAGGTTTCCGCCGCATATGGCGTTGATGCCAGCGGGAAAACAGTTCTTCTCTCGCCGAAGGAATATGAGTGCCGACGCGACTCGTTCAATTCCCAATATCCTTTCCCGAGTTTGGACGATGACCGTGCATACGATTATTACAGGCCCGGCAAAGGAGCATACTACACGCTCAAGCTTTCCGGCTCCACCGGCCGCAGTTTCAGTCGGATCGTGTTTTATGTGGCGTTCATGGGTTACCGCCATGCCGACGTAGCTCATCCGGCATATCTGGAGGCGCAAAGGAAACTGCTCCTTTCCTACAGGGATATCCCGCTTGACGGTGTCGGCTGGGATGAACCCGGAAAGGGAGGAAACCTGCACTCCTACAAGGCGGGTGAAGGCTTCCTCTCCTTGTTTGAAAAGCGGCACGGCTACGACCTGCGGAGCCGCCTGATCTCCATGGACGAGGGAACTTCGGCGCTGGCGCTTGCCACCCGCCGCGACTACTATGACACGCTCAACGAAATGAATCACAATGCCCAGTCCGAGTTCAACTCGCTTGCCATGGAGCTCTTCGGAAAGGACATATTCCGTGGTACGCACCACACATTTTCCGGACTGGCGGTCGACATCCGATGCGGCTGTTCCGATTATTACCGCCTGGGGAAAACCCTCTCATTCGCCTTCACCGACACGGGCTGGGAGCAGGGGCCTTACAGCGAAACAATCTACAACTACGCACTCGCCGAGGGGCTCCGCAAGGAACTCGGCATGCCGGGCGCATACTGCAACGACTGGAGTCGCACACCGCGCGTCAAATGGTATGACTACTTCACAAGGGTCAAAATGCTTTACCGGGTCGACTGGTTCGCCATCTTTGTCGGACTCTGGTGCGAACGCCACTCCACATTCCCAGAGGACAAATACTGGACCGACGTCACGCGCAACGCAAAGGCGTTGAATACGGTGAACGAGTTCCTGGATGACGAGTATGAAACCGTGTCCGAAACCGCCGTATGGCACGGCTGGGAAGGCGTTTCCGCACTTCCGGCTTCGCTGAATTTCAACATCCGCCTCATTCAGACCTTCAGTTTCAATCTTTCTCAGATGGCGTTGGATAGCGGACAGTTCTTCGACTATGTAAGCTCGAACGCGATAGAGGCTTCGACAGCAGGCGCCGGAACCGTGGAGATAAACGGCAGGAAATACAAACGCCTTGTCGTCCCTTATGCGGTGGCGGTCAGTGCTGCGATGTGGAAGGCGCTGAAAAACTGCATCGAGAACAAGGTGAAAATTATTTTCGTGGGACCGCCGCCGCGCTGGAATCTAGATACCGGGGAAAGCCTCTCCGAGGAATTCTGCGCCATTGCGGGAGTGGCTCCGTTCACGCTTGAGGACTACACCGCATATTTCCTGAGCCGGAAGCCCAGGCCCGCCTTTGACGCATGGGAACCGCTTCTGGTTGATTTCTCCTATCCGCTTTCCCCGCTGAAGGGGACGCTGGTGAAACGTGATCTCGAGGGGGCTCTGGCGTCTGTGGAAAACAGTTCGGCCAATGTCGCCTATCTTCCCGGATACGACCCGCGTTCGCTGCTGTCGGGATATCTGGGGGATTTTTATTCGGCAGGAATTAAGCTGCAGCATTCCGGTGAAGCCCACAAGAGGATCCTGAGCAGCGGGAACGGAAAGAAACACGTTCTTCTCCTGGCCGCGAAAATGGAACAGGAACTTGACGAGAAGATCAGTATTCACGGCAAAACAGTCACCGTCAAAGGCGGCGGCTGGGCGGCGATCAGGACTGACGGGAAAAATATCACGGGGACGCTGATTGATCCGGAAGGGAAGATTGAATCAGTAATCAGTGGTCGGTGGTCAGTGGTCAGTGGTCGGTGAAGACAGATGACAGAGGGCAGAGGGCAGAGGGCAGAGGGGATGTGTACAACTTCAGCGTGTTCTTGTTGGAGTTCACAGCTTCAGCGTGTCCCTTATCACGCATTGCTGAAAGCCTCTGATATTTTATCTCTATACCCTTGCCGTTCCGGAAAATAAAATTACGTTTCTTTTTATGTTATGGGTATTGATTTGCCTTCTGGTAATACATATAATATATATATATGACCAGATGTGTTAATCAAGGGTTGGTTCACATGAACAAACTTGAGAGAGTCTGCGGGACGATAATTGCGGATATCGCATCCGGAAGAATTCCGCCCGGCGGAAAACTTCCCACGTTCTACGAACTGGAAAAACACCATGATGTCAGCCGTATAACCATCAACGCCTGTGTAAAGTTCCTCAAATGCAAGGGTCTGCTTACCAGCAGGGAGAGAGGCGGGGTTTTCGTAAGTGAAAAACCTTCTCTCCTCAACAGGTTCGCCATAATATTCCCGAAGGCGATGATTGCTGAAAACCGATTCCTCCAGACAACGCTCAATGTTCTCAGGGAGGAAAGCGTGAAAAAGGGGGTGGAATTAGAGATTTTCCCCGACTTCGAACCTCATGTGGACAACTCCGATTACCGGAAACTTCTTTCCGAGCTTAACAGGATGCGCATAGGTGGTGTTGCCTATATTGCGATGAACCCCCTTCCGGATGATTGCGAACTCCTGGATTTTCCTGGGATTCCCGTGATAAACGCATCCGCATTGTTCAGTTTGGACGTGAAAACATTTGCAGACAAGGCGTATGACTATCTCCTGTCTAAAAAAAAGAGGAGGATCGCAGTCCTTTTCTTGGGGAGATACAGTATGATTGACAGATTTATCGATAAAAGGAGAAAATCCAATACGGATTCTCCGGATCACTGGTTTATCCAGATAGGCGCGGACGCCAAAGAGGGAGCCAAGAACATAGTCAGGCTGATGTTTGACTGCCCGAAAGAAAGACGTCCGAACGGACTGATAATAACAGATGACAATCTTGTGGAGCACGCCTTGGGCGGAGTCTTCCTTTCAGGGGTGAAGGTGCCCGGAGAGCTTGAAATCGTGACGCACTGCAATTGGCCGAATCCGGTTGCGTCGGTCATTCCTGTCAAAAGGCTGGGCTATGATGTCAGGGAACTTGTTTCCATCACTATTGGCAGCCTCTTGAAATCGAGGGGTAAGGGCGGACTGCAAGTTATTGAATCCGTCCCGCTTGTCCCGCTTTTCGAGGAGGAATTGCATTAAACATTTTGGTTTCATGATATCGGCAATGCTGATTATGCAATATATTTATGCATATTACCAGATGCCTGAGGATATAACTAATAACAGGAAAAGGAGAAGAGGAAATGATGAATTCGAAAAAAAAATCTGCGTGCGTCCTGATGGCCTTTGGGGTGTTTTCGATGCTGCTGTGCTTTGCATCCGACAGCCTGTTGGCCGCCGATGCATCGGCTGGAAAAATCACAGACAAACTTTTCGGATACTGGCGACTAGATGAAAATTCGGTCAATTCATTCGCCGATGCTTCCGGAAATTGCCCAAAAGCCGTCCCGGATGAACTGTTCTGTCAGCCTATGATGAAGATGATACCCGGAAAAATCGGCAACGCCGTGGCATTTGACGGCACCGGAGACTCCTGGGGCAAGGGGATTCCAGTCAACTGTAAGGCGCTCAGCGGGAAAAACGACGAGTTGTGCATGGCCTTCTGGATTCAGCCGGTTGAATGGAACAAGGATAAAGGTGCAGACAAACCCGCCTATAACCGCACCTGGGACAAAAACGAGTTCATCCGCAAGGGGCACAGTATTCTGGTCAGGATCAACAAAGATGACACCGAAAGCAGCGGCATGATGGGTTTTTCCATTTTCAAGTCGAATACCTGGAACCTGAGAAGCGAAACATACCGTCTGCCGTTGAAACAGTGGACTTTTGTGGTCTGGAATTTCAAGGCGAAAGAAGGCGGACGGCTTTTCATCAACGGCAAAGCGGTCGGTTCCGTGGTCGGGGAGCCTGGTGATGTCATTCCGTCCGATGTGGACGAAATGGTCATCGGCCGTAGCTCCTACAATGCGGTGCTCGACGAATTTGCACTCTGGGGACGGGTATTGAGCGAGGCTGAAATCGCAGATCTTTACAACGATGGCAAAGGCAAGGCGATTATTCCCGCGCCG
>JBAZRS010000395.1:0-5615 GCA_041662825.1 Victivallales bacterium
CTTCCGGCACACATCGCGGTTATCGACAGGGAAGGCCGTGTCATCACCATCAACCAGGCATGGACTGATTTTGCGATAAGCAATAATGCCGCCGGTTTGGCTTCTGTGGACGTGGGTGCAAATTACTGCAATGTCTGCCGGAGGGCGGCCGCAGACAAGGATGCAGATGCTGAAAAAGCGCTAAATGGAATCGAGTCCGTGCTGAGCGGGATTGAGAATCAATTCACCATGGAATATCCTTGCCACTCCCCTGAGCAGCAGAGATGGTTTCTGATGACAGTAGTGCCGTTCGGTTCGGGCGGAGCAGTCATCACCCATCTCAACATCACCGAGCGCAAACAGGCCGAGGAGGCTCTGTGGGAGAGCGGGAACCGGCTTAGTCTGGCGCAGGAGATCTCCCATCTGGGCAGCTGGGAACTCGACCTTATCGCAAACCGCCTGACCTGGTCGGACGAGGTGTATCGCATATTCGGACTGCAGCCCCAGGAATTCAGCGCGACTTACGAGGCTTTTCTGGAATGCGTGCATCCGGAAGACCGCGCAAAAGTAGATGACGCCTATTCCTCCTCATTGCGCGAGAACCGCGACACCTACGAGCTCGAACACCGGGTCGTCCGCAAGGACACGGGAGAAGTCCGTATTGTCCATGAACGCTGCCAGCATTTCCGCGACAGCACCGGAAAGATAGTCCGTTCCGCCGGCATGGTGCACGACATCACCGAGAGAAAGCGAGCCGAGGCGGCGCTTCTGGAGAGGGAAAAGCAATTGCATACAATGGCTGATTCCATCCCCAACCTTGCCTGGTGGGCTAATGGGGACGGATATATCACCTGGTACAACCGCCGCTGGTATGAGTATACCGGGACGACTCCGGAGCAGATGGAGGGTTGGGGATGGCAGAGCGTACATGATCCGCAGTTTCTGCCCAAAGTGCTGGAGCAGTGGAAGGCGTCGATTGCCACAGGTCAGCCGTTTGAAATGGAATTCCCACTGCGCTGCGCCGATGGGCGTTTCCGCGCATTCCTGACACGGGGACACCCTCTGAAAGATGCGCAGGACAGGGTTGTGCGGTGGTTCGGCACCAATACGGATGTGGATGAACTCAAGCGGGCTGAGACGGCCCTGCGGTACACCCTTGAGGACTTGCAGCGCTCCAACAGGGATCTGGAACAGTTCGCCTACGTCGCCAGCCACGATCTCCAGGAACCGTTGCGGATGGTGACAAGCTTCATGGGGCTCCTGCAGGACCGTTACATGGGAAAACTGGACGGAAAGGCCGACGAGTACATCGGCTTCGCCGTTGACGGCGCAAACAGGATGTCGTCCCTTATCCATGATCTGCTGTCATATTCCCGTGCGGGGAGGCCTGGGGCAAAAGCCGGGATTATACACTGCGGAGAGGCACTGGACAAGGCCCTGAAAAACCTGCGCGTTACAATCGCAGAACACAAAGTCAGTGTAACGCACGAGGAACTGCCAACCGTAATCGGAGACGTCACTCAGCTGTCGCAACTGTTCCAGAACCTTATCGGCAACGCGGTCAAGTTCCGCCGCGACGGCGTAAATCCGGAGATTCATGTGTCCGCAAAACTCATGGAAGACGGGAAAGTTCCCGGACAGTCCGGAGCCCGCTGGCTTTTCTCAGTCCGGGACAACGGCATAGGCATCGATCCCCAGTTCCATGAGAAGGTCTTCATGATCTTCCAGCGGCTTCACAGCCGCGACAGGTATCCCGGCACCGGCATAGGCCTGGCAATATGCAAGAAGATCGTCGAGCACCACGGCGGCCGGATCTGGGTGGAGTCCAAACCCGGAGAAGGTTCAACATTCTTCTTTACCATACCGCAAGCAGCAGGAGATTCGGCAAATGGATAAGACAGTGGAAATACTGCTCGCCGAAGACAACCTGGCCGACGTTGTCCTTTTCCGCGAGGCGCTCTCCAGCACCTCCTGGGATTTCCGCCTGCATGTGGCACATGACGGGATGGAAACTCTTGACTTCCTCCGGCAACGCAACACTCATTCCGGCGCTCCGCGCCCGGACCTGGTCGTAATGGATAACAACATGCCGAGGAAGAGCGGACTGGAGGTGTTGACCGAGGTCATGAGTGCCCCCTCCCTGTCAGACATTCCGGTCATAATAATGTCCGGTTCCGAATGGGAGCGCAGCATGGTGACTTCCTTCGGCATTCCCGAAGATCGTTATATCGTCAAGCCGGTGACGTTTTCCGGCTATCTCGATGTTGCAAGGCAGATAGAAAGCATTTGGCGGAAAACGGCTAACCGGTAATCAGCCTGCCATGGCGAAGTTTCTCAATGAAGCCAGGTAACCAGTAACCAGTAACCAGTAACCAGTAACCAGTAACCAGTTATCAGTTATCAGCGCCCGACTGCGGAGGGCGCAGTTTTATCAATAAGAAACTGTTAAAGGCACACACTAAAGTGTGAACTCCAAAATTTGGAGTCCAGCCTTTAGGCTGTTCTTTAAAAATTAACGCCAAGTTTCAAAGGAGTTATCAGCGCTTGGCTGGCGCGGCGCCAGTTTTATCAATAAGAAATTTTGCCATTTAAGTAAGGCGGTCATTCTTGGCCGCCATCTTGTCGGGCTTCCGCCTCCGCACAGAAGCTATGGCGTGACAAGATGGCGAGGCACGCAGGATTTTTCTTGATGTTTAATTCTGTTATTTCCTTTATTCTTACATTAACTTTCTCTCTATCCCGGAGGGATAAAGTAATATAGCCTGTGGTTTCAACCACAGGTAGATCATACACACCAAATCCGTCTTGAAGAGACGGAGTTGTTTTTAAGGAGCAACCCCCCAAATATGGATATACTCCGCCCCTTCAGGGCGCAATCATCATAATTATAGTCCCTATGGTTGAAACCATAGGCTATATTACTGCACGCTTTCAGCGTTAAATCTAAAATAAACACTTTATCCAAGACTAAAATAGAATTTCCTATACGATCAAGTTAACGCAAGCTGATTATCCGCCGAATCTATAAGATGCTTCAGTCTTCGCCAAGGCTATGCCCTGACAAGACGGCAGACACGGGAAAGCCCGACCTGCTTCAGAGGCAAGTTTCAAAGGATTAGAGGAAATTTCAAAGTCGCCTTACTTGAGCTGATTTCATAAGGTTGAATTGCCCTGAGGAAAGATTAAAGTAAAAAGAGAAAATCAACATACATGGAGAAAAGCAATATGAGCAGAAGATTTACAGGAATCATTGTCGGCCTGCTGGCATCCGCGCTTCTTGCCGGCTGTTTAACCACAAAAACCTCGGATGCCGACAAAGACAAGGCAGAGAAGAAAGATGAGAAACCGCTTCTGGAAACACTGCGACCGAGCCTGACCGAGACTGAAAAAATCAATCTCGCCGAACCCATAGTCGATAAAATGCTCAGAGGCATAAACAAGGACGACTACGCCTTGTACAGCGGCGACTTCTACAAGGGGCTAAAGGATCAGATCAAGGAAAAGGACTTCAAGGCCTTGAACGACGACCTTAAAAAGCAGATCGGCGAATACAAGTCCAGGAAATTCATGGACATGCTCAACAAAAAACTTGTCGACATATTCGTATGGAAGGCGAAATTCACAAAGACCGACGAGGATGTCATGATCCGTCTTTTCCTGATTGAGGACGAAGGCAAGTATAAAGTCTCATCGTTCAGCATCAGCCCGTTCTGAGGCCGGCGTTTCTTTTGAATCAGGCGGCCAGGGGCCGCAACTTTTTCGGAACGCCACCAACTTGGTGGCCCTTAAGATTCCGGCTTCCGTCGTCGCTGAGAAGCTATGCCGGACACAGAAAGCCGGTACTCCCAACGCCTCAACTTTAAAATCACGCGTCAATTTCACTATAAAAGCGCTTGGCCTTCCCCCCCCATAGCTCAAAGAGCGACGGAGGGAGTCCCGCCTTCCATGTCCGCCGTAGCCCAGCGAAGGGAAAAGGCGGAATCTTTCAAACATTGAAATTCCTATACTTTGAATTAGGCGGCTGGAAGCCGCATTTTTTTTCTTGATGCAAAGCATCCTTGGAGTGCGGGAACTTGTTGCCGCCTTGTTTCGCGAAATTAATTTCGCGGAATTACCTTAATTCTGGGACGGAATAAATTCCGTCATTAAAGGCGGCAATAAATTGCCGCACTCCATGTGCGAATCTCGCAATTCGCAGAAGATAAAGATCAAAAACAAATGCTGGATTTCCATAAACCTTGAAATTCCTATGCGTTGAATTAACCGGCTTCGCCGGAGCATAATCTTTTTTTAACTGTAGCGACTATTGCGTCTTTAGCGTTAAATTTCTTAACGCAAGAGGCGCAAAGGGCGCAAACGTGTTAAAATATAAATCCTATACGCTAAATTAGGCGGCCACCCCAGTCATCCCAGTGTTTTGAAATCAGCTCATCTTAATAAAAAAAGCCGCCGAGGTAATTCCCGGCGACTTTTTTTCATGAAAAGGGACACTGCGAACCGGGCAATCACTTCCCGCTCATAGCCCGATGATAGGCGATGATTCCGTCAGCGATTCCGAATGCCAGTTTGTCCTGATATGCGCCTGTCCCGAGCTTTCTTTCCTCGTAAAGATTCGACATGAAGCCAGTTTCAACAAGTATTGCAGGGCATGGTGCATCCTTGAGAACCGCGAATCTCGCATGTTTTACACCTCGGTCAGTCGCCCCGGTATTCCTCAGGATGCTTCTATGGACATTGTAGGCGAGCAGATAATTGTTCTTGTTGTAGGCGTTTCCCCTTTCCTTGCTTACGTTTTTCGCCTTCGCATCCGCGGTAGAAGGCGCAGCTTCGGGGGTAAGGCAGAACGTTTCAATGCCGTTGATTGCGGAAACACCGCGCCCGGCGGAGTTGGAGTGAATTGATACGAACAAATCGGCCTTCATTGCCGACGCTTTACCGGATCTGTCGCCCAGTTCAAAGAAAACATCCTTGTCCCTCGTAAGCAGCACAATATATCCTTTTGCGCGGAGAACATCCTTCAGCCTCCGTGCAATCTGGAGGTTTAAATCCTTCTCGTTGTAAAGCCTTCCCTGGGCGCCGTTGTCCTTCCCGCCATGCCCGGGATCGAGCACAATTATTCCGACCCTGCATCTGGGAACTGCGGATCTGATCACCGGATCAAGAAGCAGGTTGAAGTCAAATTCGCTTATCATCGGCTCCACTCCGGCGACATACGGGGGGAACATGTAGTTGACAGTAATGCCATTTATCTTCCCCTCGCGTTTGTTGAACACGAAAGTGGCATTCGAGCTGCGGTTGCGCATATCGCAAAACTTATCTCCGGGCTGGAGATCCATTCCATAATACTTGGCGACATCTTTCAGATAAACATAGCGCATGCCATGGACAGTTGTGTATCTTATATAAGGCCCCGCTTCAGCTTCCTCCGCCGCGAAGACAAGAGAAAGAAAAATAAAAAAGCACACAATGAAACTTCCGCCTCCGGAGGCGGAGGCTGCGGCGCATCCTGATTTCAATATTTTCCACATTTTTTGATACTTACCTTGTTTGAGTATTTCCCGGACGGAGGGAACATCGCATGTATTCTTCCGCCGGTCATCACAGATTCAAAGAGCGAACCGTAGACGAAAGATTTC
>JBAZRS010000396.1:0-3892 GCA_041662825.1 Victivallales bacterium
CCTCTTCCGAGGTAACTTAATTTTTTCGGAAAATGTCAATCTGAAAGAGACTTGAATGTGAGGACCGCCTTTGATAAGGGGTTTGAACAATTTCAATTCTTCCTGCCTCTCAAGCGCCGGGGTCACGCTTAAAATATCAGCCATAATAAAAGGATTGATCGCCAGAAGATAAATATCGCCTTGAATTTTTTCTTCACCACAAAAAGCGGAGATGATACTATTTCCGTCAAACTCTAATTTTGTCAGAGCTTTCTCCCAATAGAATTTTACGCCTTTTCCCTTAAGGTACTTGACCCAGGGGTCAAACCAGTATTCGCTGCTGGGACCTTTGAATAGTAACCATCCGATTCCGGCGCCTTGCGTCCACGCGGGACCATCTTGATCAGCCTTATGCTGGTGTATGGGTTTTGTGATTAGTTGTTTTTTAAAAAATTCACCGGTTGTGTGTAATGAAACTTTTGACCAATCCGAGCCAATCCACGGGCCGAAACAAGAACGCCAAGTTCTATGGGCCTTATCTTTAAGTAGAGGTTTCCAGGCTTGCGCCGCATTGAGTTTGTCATATTTTATTTTACTTCGATTGTTGGAAGTCCAAGTTTTAAGCATTAAGTAAGACCATTTAATAAATTCCCACTTGCCCATCCTGAACATTTTAGGAATACTTTTAAGTCCTTCATCATAAAATTGAGCTTTATCGGTATCCGGGAAAATTCCAAAATCAAGGGGGCGGGAGAGCGCCAAGTCATAGATGTTCCCTTTTTCATTAAAAGGAATTTGCCGCATTAAATCAAAAGTATTATGATACCAGGGGCCCATGCCATGCCAGGAATACTCCGAAGGCATATTGTTTTGACTAAGCCGGCAACTTCTAAAGAATCCACCCGGCTGACCGATAGCTTCATACACTGAAACAATATATCCTAATCGGACTAATTCATGAGCCGCGCTTAATCCTGCTATTCCAGCTCCAAAAATAACTACAGATTTCACTCTTGCTTCCTTATTTGCAATATGTGCGGACAACTGGCACGTTACCTCAGGACTTTAGAAAAGCCAGCAGATCGGCATTGAGCCGGTCTTTGTGCGTGTCGGCGAGCCCGTGCGAGGCGCCTGGGTAAACCTTCAGGATCGCGTTTTTAACGAATTTGGCCGAGGCGTAAGCCGAAGCGCCGATCGGCACGATTTGGTCATCGTCGCCGTGGATGATCAGGGTTGGCACGTCGAACTTCTTGAGATCCTCAGAGAAATCCGTCTCGGAAAACGCCTTGATGCAGTCGAGCTCGTTCTTGAGGCCGCCCTGCATACCCTGAAACCAGAACGCGTCACGAATACCTTGACTGACCTTGGCGCCCGGACTGTTGAAGCCGTAGAACGGCATCGTCAGATACTTGAAGAACTGGGAGCGGTCAGCAAGGACATTGGCACGGATGCCGTCGAACGCCTCGATCGGCAGGCCGCCGGGATTGGCGTCCGTCTTGAGCATCAACGGCGGCACCGCAGCCAGCAATACGGCCTTGGCGACGCGCTTAGTACCATAACGGCCGATGTAGCGGGCGACCTCTCCGCCTCCGGCCGAATGGCCGACCAGGGTAATGCCGTGCAGGTCGAGCATTTCGATGAGTTCCGACAAATCGTCGGCGTAGGTGTTCATCTCGTTGCCATTCCATGGCTGGCTCGAACGGCCGTGGCCGCGACGGTCATGGGCGATGCAGCGATAGCCTTTGGACGCCAGATAGACCATCTGGCTTTCCCAGGCATCGGCGCTGAGCGGCCAGCCATGGCTGAAAACGACGGGTTGTCCGGAGCCCCAGTCCTTATAGTAGATTTTGGCGCCGTCATTGGTGATAATCGTATTCATGGCAGGATTTCCTCTCAATATGGTTTCTTGTTCCAATGCCTCATTTTGCCTAAAATACTTCTTTGACAATTAATTTTTCATCCACATGCAAATTGGATAAAAACTTTTCTATTTGATCCATCATCGGCGGGGGGCCGCATACATAAATATTTTTACTGAAATCAGTTATATTGGCTTTGAGAAAATTTTCCGTGATAAACCCGTGCGAATATCCTTTTACATCTTCATCCGATAAAATATTGATGAAGTTACTGCCTAATAATTTTTTAAATTCACTCTTTAATATAATGTCATCTTTTGTCTTGTTGGCAAAAATCAGCTTGTTATTGCCTACTTTGTTTTTTGACTGGAGATATCTGAAGATGGCAATAAATGGAGTGACGCCGGCGCCGCCGGCAATAAAAACCCCCTCGTTTTTGTAAGCAATTGCGCCAAAGACGCCATGCAAAATCAGTTCATCATCCTTTTTTAACTGCAAAAGTTCGTTGGTAACGCCTTTATGCGAGGGATATGTTTTGACGGTAAACTGGAGATAAGTCTCATGCGGCAGGCTGGTAAAGGTAAATGGTCTTTTTTCGTTCCGCCAACCATCTTTGCTTATAGAGATTTCGGTAGCCTGACCGGGAATGAAGTCGAACTGTTGAGGTTTTTCGACCTCAATCTGCAATACGTCGTGAGTGATGAGTCCGATTGATTTAATTTTTGCATAATGATTTTTCATAGTAAACAAAATCCATTTTCGCGGGGTTCCCCGCAATTAACTTTATCTCAATCTTCATGTTTTTCGCAGGGTCGCGTCGTTAGAACCGCCAGTTGACTAAAATCATCCCCGGAGCCAACTCGGACGGCAGATTGGAGAACCAGTTTTTATTATTGTGAATAACATTGATGAGTCCGATCTGGAATCCGGAATCCGCATTATCAACATAGTTGACGAGTCCGAGTTCCACCCCTTTCAGACGGCCCGCATAATTCACCACGCCGGTATGCAACCCTTCCATGACGCCGCCGGTATAGTTCACCGCACTGGCAACAAGGCCCAAAAAGAAACCGCCTCCCCAGCCGGAGGAGTCCTGTTTCGTATAGTTGACCAGCCCCAATTGAAGGCCCTTGTAGTTTTCCGCGTAGTTCAGGATGCCCAAACTGAAACCGGCGCTATGGCTGGCGGAGCCGTTGACCAGGCCCAGGGCAAATGATGCCTGCGGGTTTTCACCCCAGATGCTGAGGGTCATGCCCTCGATCGTCACGTTCCGTCCGTAGATGGCGACATCCGGAGTAAGACTAAGGTTGAACGGTCTGGTTTCGGGCACATTGATCAGTTTGGTTTCGGCCATGGCGCCGATCGAAACCAAAACAGCGGCCAGACATACGATTAGCTTCTTCATGGTTTATTTCTCCTTGCTCATTGGTTATTTGCTGCTTATGGCATTCGCCGAATTTCCCTCATCGCAGCCCTGTCGCTTCTATCTAAATCCGGCCCGTAAGAACCAGAATGAGCAGAATCAGGACAACTAGTCCAAGTCCGCCGCTTGGGTAGTAACCCCAGCCTTTGCTGTGGGGCCAGGCGGGTATTGCGCCCACAAGAATAACAATCAAAATAATCAGCAGCAATATTCCGATACTCATGTTGCTGTTCCTTTCATTTATGTCCGGCTTTGTCGCCGGCTGATGCGGGAAACGCGCCGGCCAGCAACAAATCCGTCAAGTTACTTGATTCTGGCCTCTGCGATCTTCACGTCAGCAACCTAATCGGACTTAGGGACTGTCTCAAAAGAACCTATATTTTTACACCGTTCTTTTGAATGTTTTTCGCGTCGCTTGTTCGTTACATACCTGACGGCATGCTCCTCACAAGCAACGCGAAAATCAAACTAAGGTATTCGGTGAAAATTCAATAGGCTGTTTTATTCCAGCCTCTTAGGAGCCGTACAAAAATAACCTTTGCAAATTTATTTATTTACAGCTCCTTAGAACCGCCAGTTGACTAGAATCATCCCTGGCGCCAACTGTTCCGGCAGATTGGAGAACCAGCTT
>JBAZRS010000396.1:3902-5596 GCA_041662825.1 Victivallales bacterium
CCGGTATCCGCCTTCTCGACATAGTTGACTAATCCGAACTCCACCCCTTTCAGGCGGTTCGCGTAGTTCACCACGCCGGTCAGCAGGCCAGTCGCGAGGCCTTCCGTGAAGTTCACGAAACCGCCGTCCCAGCCCAAAGCATCCTTTTTCGTGTAGTTGACCAGCGCCCACTTAACTCCATCGTAGTTGTCGGCGTAGTTGAGGATGAAACCCCAATCCAGGCCGGCGCTATGGCCGACGGAGCCGTTGACAATACCCAGGGCCAGCGATGTCTGCGGGTTTTCCCCCCAGATACTGAGGGTAACGCCCTCGATCGTCACGGTCCGCTTGTAAATGGCGATATCCGGAGTAATACTGAGGTTGAATGGTTCGGTTTGGGTCATGGCGAGCTGTTTGGTTTCGGCTATGGCGCCGATTGAAACCAAAACAGCGGTTAGACATACGATTAGCTTCTTCATGGTTTATTTCTCCTTGTTCATTTGGTTATTGATTGCTTTGGGTTATTGATCTCATTTCGTTCGTTCAACTGACCGTGAACATGCGGCATCCGGCAAGAAAACATACCGCAAGGGCGGCCAAAAGCCGAAAGCTCCATGCCGCCAGTCTGTTGTTCATCTTTTTTCTGTGGATGTGGGATGTGTTGTTGTCGGACATGATCTTCCTCCATTTGTGTTTTTGGGTATGATTTTTTGCGACGCACATGAAACGACTTCCGCAAAAACCACGATAACATGCCCGCGCGCAACAGAGTGATGTTTCGCGCCGGGGCTATCGAGGTTCAAGTCCCGAGCCAATCATCTTTATTACGGGCCCGGCCGCCCGCGCCTCCTGTTATTTTGGGATAAATGACTTTCATCGCATTTCCCTCATTTCCGGCAAACGTTCTGTCGCCTCTGTCTCCTCTAAATCCGGCCCGTAAGAATCAGGATGAGCAGAATCAGGACAACGAGTCCAAGTCCGCTGCTCGGGTAGTAACCCCAGTTCTTGCTGTGGGGCCAGGTGGGGATTGCGCCCACAAGAATGAGAATCAAAATAATCAGCAGTAGCGTTCCGATAGTCATTTTGCAACTCCTTTAATTTATGTCGGTTTTGCCGCAGGCTGGCGCGGAAGAATCCACCCAGAATGCTTGTTTTCTGAACAGTTTGAATTGAGCTCCTCTTTGGTTGCCCCTTCTCCTTTTTTCCAGTTATTAGCAGTTTTTCTTTCCGTGGGGGGTAACCCCGCGGAAATTTACTTTATCCCGTAATTAATAAGTATTTGAAGCCGCTTTTCAATTTTCCTTTGAGCCGCGAAACATGCCGAATAGTCCGACAATGGCCGCTACTATTCCAGCAATCAGAAGCCAGACGGTTTTGTTGGTAGGCGAACCGGTGAAAAAGCGCGACACATCGGAACTAAACGACTCCGAAGCGCTGATGCCCAGGATGATTAACAAAATCCCGACAACCAGCAATGCAATTGAGGCGATGGTGTTCATATGGAATACTCCTTTCAGGTTGATGACAGTTAAAACGTTTTCCGTCCATTAACAATACGCACAAGCACCACAGGCTGTGGATAAATCGTGCATGAAGAAACACCCGACAGCCAAAGCGCAACCAGAACAACTGCTAAAATATATAGCATATCCGGCATCCTTTCTTTTCAGCGCACTTCTGAGCTAAGTAACCGTCCAAAAATAACCTTTACATCT
>JBAZRS010000397.1:0-5586 GCA_041662825.1 Victivallales bacterium
AGACGCCGCGCGCCTTCCGCAGTTTGGGATTGTATTCGCCGAGGAAGGTTTCGTAGAAATGAATCATGGGATCGTGTCCGCTGGTCTTCTTGAAATCCTGTAGGATTTTGCGAATGTCGCAGGCGCGGAAGACATCGGCGAGGGAATCGACGATCCAGGTGATCCGGTCGTCCAGTTCCGGACCGGCGACATAGGTGAAAAGCTGGCGGAGGAAAGGATTTGATTTTGGGATGAGGAACATGGCCTCCGCCCTGGTGAAGGATTCGAGGCTCGGATCGGCGAGGCGTGCGGCGAACATCCCGTAGACGACGGTCTGCGAATAAATGTCGGCGAATATGGATTCGTCCATATCGTGGATGAGGATTCTCTTGAAGGCTTTCAACTGGTCGTTGAGGCTGTTTGAATTCCCGTATTCCGCGTGTGGCTCGTAAACGGCGGGGCGGGATTTGTCATCGGAGGGATTTCCGCCTTTGTCCAAGGTGAGCGATTTATAGATGGCTTCCTGGAGGAGCTGGGCCTTTGCGGCCATGAGTTTCGCGAGTTTCTCTGCGGAAGTGATGGTCTGTGTCTGATAAGAGCAGAAATCCTTGATGAAGCTTTCAAAGACGGCCCACTGGTTTTTGTCGGGGCGGATTTTGCCGTCTTCGAGAATGCCGAGATGGACAATGGAGACCTTCTGTCCGTTCCTGAAAAGGCGGAATTCGAGGTAGTCGGTGAGGATGAGGTTGTCAAGCTGTTCGAGATAGCGTTTGAGCTGCTCGGATTTCTCCACCTGGTTGAGGTCGGCACCTATGTCTTTCGCCTCGATGAAACCGACGGGGATTTCCTTCCTTGAAATGATGTAGTCCGGTGCGCCGCAGGCTTGCCGTTTCGGTTCGTTGGTGACATTAACATCCTTGCAGACGCTTTTTATGAGTGACTCAAGATAACCCCTGTAGGTGTGTTCTGTCGCATTGCCGCCTTTATATTGACTGGCGACGGCTTTAAGATATTCCTGAATTTCGCTCATGAAGATTTTTTTCTTTCAGATTAAATTTAAGATAGAGAAGACACGCTAAAGCTGTGAACTCCAACAAGAACAAGACATACTTAAGCAGAATCACCTCTATCGGATCGCTGGTATCTTGCCGGCATGTTTCTTCTTCCCGCAATTCCATATATCCGGAGCCACCAAGATGTTTACCTGCCTTTGGCAGTGCCTATGGCGACCAGGGGTGGCGTTCCATAAAACCAATCACAGGCAGGAATGCCTGTGCTACTGCAATTTCGAGTTGTAAAAATTACAGGAGGGGAAGTATTGATTCAAGATATACGCGGGAAATATATTTGATAAAGAATGGATGATCGGGCTTTTGTCTTTTTCAGAAGAGAAGACACGCTGAAGCTGTGAACACCAACAAGAACAAGACACGCTAAAGCTCTAGCGCCTCTTCTGAGTTGATGGATTCGTTGGAGTTCACGGCTTTAGCGTGCTCTTAAGATTCATCCCAGTATTTTCTCATTTCGCCTAAGTCAAGAAAGAGAAGACACGCTAAAGCTGTGAACTCCAACAAGAACAAGACACACGTAAGCAGTATCACCTCTATCGGATCGCTGGCATCTTGCCGGCATATTTCTTCTTCCGCTGTCCAGTTATCCAGAGCCACCAAGATGTTTACCTGCCTTTGGCAGCGCCTATGGCGACCAGGGGTGGCGTTCCATAAAATCAATCACAGGTCAGCCTGCGCGAAGATGCTATGGCGTCCAATGTTATAAATTTTGCCACAAAATTTATATTTCCACCATCGCCTTCACGACGCCGTCTTTATAGTCGGCGACAAGGTCGAACGCCTTCTTGGTGTCCTCCAGTTTGAAATGGTGGGTGGCCATTCTGCTGACGTCGAAGAGCTTGTTGTCTATCATGTCTATTGCCGGCTGGACGCAATGGTTCTGTCGTCTGATGTTCTGTATGCAGACTTCCTTCCTCCGGGCGATGTCGACTTTCAGGGACCAGTATTCCATTGAGGGGGGGATTCCGATGAGCATGATTTTCCCTCCGGGCTTCACGAGTTCGACGGCCTGCGCAAACGCTTCCTGCTGTCCGCAGCATTCAAAGACGACATCGACGAGAAGGGGCTCCGCCGCGGCGATCTTCTTCACGATGTCCTCCTTTGTCGGATTGCCGGTCCAGTCGGCGCCCATTTTTTTCGCAAGCTGGAGGCGGCTGTCTATCTTGTCCGTCATGAAGACCTTTTCCGCGCCCTGGGCTTTTGCCGGAAGCAGGATGCTCAATCCTATCGGACCGGCGCCGAGAATTGCGATCTTCGCACCTTTCATCGGGATTGAGCGTTTTACGGCGTAAACTCCGATGGCGAGCGGTTCGGAAATCGCGGCCTCCTCGAACGACATCGAATCCTTTATCTTGAAACAGCATTCCTCGGGCATGACGATATATTCCGAGAGGCAGCCGGCGGCCTGTTTCGGACAGCCCAGAAAGCGGAGCTTCCGGCATGTGTGGGGCCGTCCGACCTTGCACTGGTCGCATTCCCCGCAGGACATCGCGGGCTCGACCGCTATCCTGTCGCCCGCTTTCACCTTTGTCACGGCGGGGCCGACTTTCTCGACTATTCCGGCGCCTTCGTGCCCGACGGTGAATGGATATTCGACAACCTGGCTTCCGATCTTGCCTTCCGTATAATAGTGGACGTCGGAGCCGCAGACCCCGACAGTCTTCATCCTGATAAGAACATCGTTAGGATTCTTTATTTCCGGGGAGGGGACCTCCCTCAGCTCCATCTGCCGTATTCCCGTCAACATCATTGCCTTCATGCAAAATCCTTTCAGTTTTATACCCGTTGGGGTCCCTATTCTATTTCGAGACGATTAGTAAATTTTGAACATTACTATAATATAAAATAAGCGGAAAGTGCGGTCTCAGTTTGAAAATTAATAAACATTGAGGATAGAGCACTCGTGATTTGAAATGACAAGCTTGAAGAGTCATCGGATAACGGTAAGTTATTTGCGGCAATTTCATGGTGGTCGGGTGTCTGGTGTCAGGAAAGATTTCCCTCTCCTGAAAACTGACACCAAGTTGCGAGTAGCTTGAGACATCCTTGGCGCAAAAGGCGAATTCGTTTCTTGCGCTCCGACTTCGCTAAGAAGCTACGACGGACACGTCGGAGATCGCAAACTACTTAAAGTTGCTGCGTTCCTGCACCGTCGGATGACTGGGGGTGGTCGCTTAAGTAAACGCATATCAATTTAAAAGTTGCCATGTAAAGTAATGCGGGCTTTTTACCCCGTCGGATGACTGGGGTAGCCTGCAATTTTCCTTGCGTTTCCAGATTAATTAAACTACAGGCTGAAGCCTGTGTTACTAAAAGTTGCGGCCATTTGCCGCCTAATTCAATATAGAAAGAACGCGGTCGGACATGAATATTCCGAAATTTGAAATTGTGAAGAAAGAGCTGCTTGCCTTGATCCACAAGATGCCCGAGGACCAGATTTACCTTCCATACGAGAGCGAACTTGAAAAGATGTTCAAGGTCAGCAAGCGCACGGTCAGGCGGGCCCTGCTCGATCTGCGCGAGGACGGACTGATCGACACCGGGCGGAAGCGCGGGAGCAGGGTTCTCAGGAATCAGGACGTCTCCGCTGAGAGGGGTGTTCAGAATCTGTCCGGCAAGTTTTTGGAAGGCTCATGCATCGCATCGGTTTTCATAGGCGATCAGGCCGGTCGGGAGCGGACCGCTTTTCTTCCCTGGCGGATAACCGGTGAACTTGAGATAAAGGCGGCGCGGGCAGGCGGACGCTTCATGATATACAATCTCCGCGAAGAGAAGTGGCGGAATGTTGAAGATGTTGTCAAGTCGATGAAAGACAACAGGGTCGAGTGGTTTTTCTGCTTTCTGCATGAGAAAATCATGGACCGGTTGCCATTGCGTCTGCTCATGAAGAACCAGATTAAGCCGCTGATGTATGTCCAGGATCTTGAGCAGGTCCACGTTTCCGCCCATATGCTCGGAGACGGGGTCGACTTCATTGCGACTAATCATTCGAGCGGCATCTATGATTCTCTATGCAGGTGTTTTTCAGATGTCGATTTCATCGCATATATTGGCGGAGCCGTTGATATAAGCTGGGAACAGGCCCGGATTGACGTCATCAGGCGTTTTGCCGACCAGAACAATATACCCCTGGAAGTTTCCATTGGGCTTCCGGCCGGCAGCATCAGGCACGACAATGATGAGAGGGGCCAGTATTATGTGGAGCAGGACGCCCGGACCAAGAGCGCCTATGACGCAACAGTGAAACTGATAAAGAAGATAAAAAAATCCCGGCGGCCACTCCTGATAGGAGCCAACGACGTCTACGCCAGAGGCATCATACAGTGTCTCGAAGAGAGGGGAATTTCATTTCCCGGCGAAGTCGAAGTCCTTGGTTATGACAATTCCAATCTGGCGATGCAGGACAATCTCTCGAGTTTTTACCAGGCCCAGAAGAAAATAACCGATTCGGCTTTTGAGTTTTGCAGGATCTTCTATGCGGACAAAGGCAATATCATGCGCCATTCCAACGCCAAGATATTCGCGCCCCTCCTGTTTAAGAGGGCTTCGACAAGATGAGCAGATTGCAAAATACAGGGAAAGCCTGTCGCGGGAATATCTCTTGTTGGTGTTCACAACTTTAATATTCAACAATGTTAGACACGTTAAAGTTTACCCGCCTCCGGCGGCGCCATAGGCGACCAGGGCCGTGAACACCAACTTTTGCAATCAGCTCAAAAGAGGCAATCATGCAATTGCCTCAGATAATTAATAGGCAATAATAATAATATCTGCGAAATATTGTCCATAAATTAACCTGAACCCGTGTTCTATCCCTTGAAAATAATCATTTTTAAAATATAAATTGTAGGTTGATTAAAAAATTGAATTAAAAAGGGAAACAGCAATGACTGCTCTGATGAGGAAATTGTCCGCATTTGTTTTTTCTTTGGCGTTAACACAGATTGGAGCTTATGCCATGAACCTGAATTTGGCCTCGCCGTGGGGAGACGAATGTTCGCCGCCTCAAACACCCTTCCTCTCATTCTACAGCCCTCAGGCGGAGGATATGCTGTTTGACAATGTAAAGGAGATCGAGATCGTCTGCCAGGCCGGGCTGCGTACGTTAAAGCTGGACTGGACCCTGCACCGTAACATGATCAAGAAACCGTTTCTGACCGGCGAGGAGGAGGGTCTGCCGGACGGCAAATTCCGTATCAAGATTCAAACCAAGGATCTGATTCCGGGTTTTTACGACCTGCGCATCACCCTCGACACCGGCATTCAGAACAAAGAGCCGGACAAATACAAGAAACGCCCTGTTTCCGGAGTCTGTACTTTCGGCTGGAAGGTCAAGGACATGGCGATCTGCGAAACCCGCCCGGCCGACTTCACGAAGTTCTGGGATGAGGCGAAAACGAACCTGTCAAAGATCCCCCTCGACCCCAAGGAAGGGCCGATGCAGTCCTTCGCCGGGAAAGAAATAAACGACTACAATGCGGCCAGCGCCTGCCTCCCGCCGGACTATGATCCGAAAGGCCACAAATTCGAGAAAGTC
>JBAZRS010000398.1:0-5052 GCA_041662825.1 Victivallales bacterium
GGACCTGTCCCCGCCATAAGGCTTGAACCATAAAGAACCTGCGGACGCGGGTCGTCGCGACGCTTGACGTTGACCCTCCCGTACATACCCTCCGGCGGCTTAGTTTCGCCTGCCAAGACGCGTCCGAGTTGCAGGTAATCCTCATCTTTCGACAGGGTGAAGGCGTTCACTCCGTCACCATAATATCGCCATCCGGACGTATCGTGGACATACTGGTTTTCCGGATAGCCCCAGGCCACCTTGCGCCATCCGGCCGGCATCGGCTTCACCGGCTGGGGCATGAGGACGAAATCGAAAACCCTTTTGCCTTTCCATTTCAGGCGGTCGTTTACAAGCAGCACACGGAGCTGGACTCGTCCGTCAACCCGTTCAAGCGTGGCATGTTCGTTTGCGGGATTGAGATACCAGTCCCAGTCGCTGTCGGCGTAATACCACAATCCTCGCGAGCCTGAGCCGACATAAATGGACGGGACAAAGAAATTGTCGCATGACAAACCGTATGCCGAGCGTGCAGGCAATTTCCGTGCATCCCAGATCACGCCCTGCATTTCAGGGCGGATGCCGTCAAACCTCGAATAGCCGCCGCTTGTGCGGGTGTCGCGGTCGTTCTTCTGGAATGAGAAAGTGTCGGCGCCGTCGGCAAAGGGAATCAGCAGCGTAAGGGAATCGACCGGCACTTCGCGTTCGGCACTGTCGATCTCTAGACGGATGAAATACGCGCCGTCATATTCGAGGCGGCCGTCCAATTTATATTTCAACAATCCCAATGAGCCGCCGCCGCTGCCGGTGGCGTCGTAACCGTCCACTGTCTTCAGGGAGAATGCCGGACCCGACGGTTGCAGTTCGGAAGTTTTCTGTCCTTCCTTCAGGATGATCTTTACTCCGCCGGAGGCGAGAATGTCCTTCCCAAGCACAACAATCTTCTCGGGAAGCCCGTTGGCAGCGAATGAGATTTCACGTCCCCATATTTTTGCGAGATTCGCATTGGCGGTAATCGGCTCGAACGGTGGAACCACCACCCTCTCCTTACCAATGCTGTTATGTTCGAAAGCGTATTTGCGCACAACTATCTGATTGCCCATGCTGTGAATAACAGACCCGTCACCGCCTATTAGCTGGACGGTGGCGGTATGCGTCCCCTCCGGGAGGGGCTGCTTGAACTGCAGACGTTTGCTGACTTCAGTTGCCGGAAGCATTTCGAAAGGACCAGTTTTATCAAAAATAGTCTTGCCTTCCTGAGACTTAAGCACAATGCACAACTGGGTCTTCTTCCCTTCCAGTTTGACGGTCTCGTCCTTGGAAAGCTGACAGTTGACGCGCAACACCTGTCCGTACGGCAGATACCAGGCATATGCGTCGAACGGCGCTTTCTCAGCAGCATATGCGGGTTGAAGGAACAGGAATGAAAGTAAGATGACAATAAAGACTAGTGAACATCGAACATTGAACATCGAACATCGAACATTGAATTTGGAATTGAATGGAACCAAGACGGATGATGTTTTACCAGGCGCATCAATACGGCACACTGACACCTGACACCCGACACCTGATAACTGATGACCGATAACTGATAACTGATGACCGATAACTGATAACTTCTTCATTTCCTGCACTCCACTAGGATTAAACGGTAATCGCCCGGCTCAATGGCGACATTGAACCAGTAGTCGGAAATATGCCCCCCTCCGCTACGGTTCCAAGCCGCTCCCCCGACGTCACCGGTCTCGAGATCTGTGGCGGTGATAATGCCATTTTTCATGTCTGCGGCCACATTGCCCGGTTTAAGTCCAAAGACGCGGACATGGTCAACCCAGAGGTTTCCAAACTTTCCGAGATTCTGATCCGTGCTGTTCACCAACACAAGCAGCAGTTTTTTGCCGTTCTGATAACCTGAGACTAAGACTCCCGGGGCGCTATGTCCAAACAAAGGGGCATCGGCTCTCCCCTTGTAAATCTCCCGGAAATCAGCCGGATTATCCCGGGACTCGTAACGGGCTTTGTAAAAACCCTTGCGCCCCCAGAAAGGCAGAAATGCCGTGGCCTCTTCAAAATATCCGAATTCGCCAAGCGTGTCACGGAGGCGCTTGAACTGGAAGGAGCTTAATCCGGAATCAACTGCGCCGATCCCGAAAAGCAACGCGGCGGCATGTACGCTGCGCGCAGGGAGCGGATCCATCCCGTAACCGCCCGGCACTGCAAGCTCCTTACCTTTTGTCGCAGGCTGTTTTACCGACAGACGCAATGCGCCGGCAGCTCCTTTACCATGCAAGGAGTTGAGCCGCTGCCAGAAGTCCTTGGGCGAATGTTCAAACCAGAAGGAGATGCCGTCGCCAGTGATGTTTTCCGGAATCAACGTCCCTTCAGAAGCGTCTGCCCAGGCGGCTTTGCGGTCACTGTTTTTCATGAAAGTGACATCGGCCGGAAGATCTTCGATCCAGCGTTCGTCGGGAGTCACAAGCCCTGAGCGTTTCAAGGCGGAGGGTTGTACTGCAAGTTTTGCGGATTTCACTTCAGCGTCCGTCGCCTCGCGGCAATAAAGCCCGCGAAGTCCGAAATCCGCGCCCTCTCCCTCGATAAACGTCTCAAGATAATAGAGGCCGACATCATAATCCTCGGGTGCGGCGGCATAGAAAAACTGACGCTGCCATTCGCCTGCCTGCAGTTCGAACTCGCGGGTCCCCTGATCTAACTCATTGCGGAAACGCAGGAGTGCACGGCCTTTATCCTTCTTTAACCGATAATAGATGCCGACCTGGTAAATCCGGCCCGGGACAAGCAAACCTCTTTTCACCGTCGCCATGATCGATACGGGTTCATCGCCTGCAATCCTGCAGCTTAATCCGTTGGCATCCGTTTTCACGGCCGCCGCGCCTTTTCCGACACTCCATCCGGGCGGAATCAGATTTGCCGGAAATTCATGGCGGGCCGGGGCGAATGTCGGATTCTCCACCAGTTGCCGCTCGTCATAAGCAACCGGACATGGCGCCGGAGCGGGCGCAGTTTTTCCGACCGCCTGAGCCTTTGCAGGAGTTTCACCGGGGGCAATGTCTCCGGAATCCGCCTGGACACGGGCTGCGACAACCTGTTCTGCCGTGAGCGCCTGAGAATAGATTTTCAAATCGTCAATCACCCAACGGGTCGCGCCTTCCACGAGCATAAGATCAATGGGCGGCGGACCGTTAAACGGCTTTTTCAAATCACCTAGCAATACAAGTCGGCCGTCAACGTAGAGCTGGCATTTGACTCCGTTCCAGACGCATGCCCAGTGATGCCAGTCACCCAGTTCTACCAGAACTTGCCCCTTGTCCTGCGCATCAAGTCCATACCAGAAGGGCTGGTTTGATGAGCCGGACGGCCCGACCTGCCTGTCCGACAGCCTGATCCAGCGATATTGGAAAGCGCCGCCGGGATTGCGTTCCTCCAGTTTAAGCCAGGCCATTAATGTGCCCTGCTCTCCGGTGATCGGATTTTTCAATCCTGTTCGCGCAGCGCCCAAACCTTTGCCGTGCAAAGCGGGCATCGTCTGGACAGCAGCGCCGAAAAACCGCTTTACATTTTCCTGGTTCTCAAAACCGATTGCCATGACCGGCGCCGGCGTGTCGGCGTATGCGGCGCCTGCCATGGCGAAACCACATGCAATCAACACCACCTTTTGAACAATCGAATATCGAACAGCCGAATAACGAATTACGAAGTGAAGATAATCTGAACGTATAGTGGAGTGAATATTTGATTTTCGAGCGTGACAACGCTCCATGGAGTGCGGTAATTTATTGCCGCCTTGTTTCGTGAAATTTATTTCACGGCATTTAGATAGGACGGAATAAATTCCGTCGTTAAAGGCGGCAATGAATTGCCGCACTCCACGTGCGAATTTCGCAATTCGCAGAAGATGAAGTCCTGAAACTTGGATATTCATAAACTTTGAAATTCCTTAGCGTTTGATGCAGGCATTCCTTCCTGCAATTTTCCAAATCCACTTACAGGCTGAAGCCCGTGTTACTTTCAAGACACAACTAAAGTTTACCTGCCTTTGGCAGCGCCTACGGTTTACGCGCCTCAGGTGTGCGACCAGGGTTGTGAACTCCAACTAAATTCATTCACTGACAACAGATCTCCTCACTCCAAGTATTTTTTCTGCTGTAGCCGCGCCACTCTGCTGGCGCGTCTTTTCCATAAAGCGGCTACAGCCGGATATAATTCAATCACAGTCGAATCTATGTTTTTTACAACTCCCGAACTTCCGCATTTTCGCACTTCCGAACTTCAGTATTTCCCCACTGATTACCGGTCACTGATAACTGATTACTGTCTTTCCCCCCCTACTCCTCCACTCCAACCGCAATCGCACGGTATTCGTGTGACTTGACGAGCAATCCGTCGGACAGGGTGAAATTCTTCACTTTGCTCTTTTCGCCGGCCAGGGCGAATTTTATCGGAGCGCCGGTTTCGGCGTCAAAGACCTTTTTACAGTCTTCGCGCCCTATGAGTTCCGAGGAGAATGCGAAATTCGCAAGCGTCTTGTCGGCCTTGCCGGTATTGAGGAGCCAGAGCACGGCGTTCTTGCGCTGGGGGTTGTAGTAAACGGAACATTTAACCTCCGGATCTCCGGTGTCGACCAACGTTGCAGGGGTGTCCCAGTAGCCGCGGAACTTGCAGGCTTTGCCGTCATTGAAGCCGATATGGAACTCGAGCCAGCGGCGCAGTTTGGCCGGAATGTCGCCGTTCTGCACATCGTGGGCCAAGAGGACGCCTGCGATGCTGCGGACTACATGACCGTATGCCGGATGATCTTTCTTTGTGGGATTGTGTATCCACGGTTTGGCAACGAGTTGCATGGTCTTGGTGCAGGTCATTGCGCGGAACGTATCAAGAGACATGTGTTCGAGCATGTCGCGGCCTTCACCGTTTATGTACCATTCGTTTTCCACCATCCACATCACGTCTGAGAAGGAGAAATCCTCATGCATGTTGGTAATCCAGCAGGGGCGGCGCATCAACTGCCAGTTGAGCGTGGTCAGCCGCTTCATCAGCTCCCGGCGGGCGAGC
>JBAZRS010000398.1:5062-5566 GCA_041662825.1 Victivallales bacterium
ATCGTGTCAAGCTTCCCCGTCTCGGGATCATACTGTTTGATCAGGGAGATGGAGCAGTTGTCCCACCAGGTGCCGTTCAGTCCCCTTTCGATGAGCTTCTTGTGATGCCAGACATAACAGTCTATGTAACTGGGCGTGAACTGGGTCTGGACGACCGAACATTTCCGTTCATTGTCCCACACCACAGAACCGGAATAATTCGGACGGCCTATGAAGCTTTTTTCAAAGTTCCCCTTCCAGTTGCTGCGCCCCAGCCATTCGCCTCCGAAGGTGTCGAACTCGGGCATGCCGGCACCGGTCAGCCGGGTGGAACCGTAGAGTACGATGGGCTGATTGTTGAAGATGGCGCTCGCCCTGATAATAGGATATTTCCGTTTGGCATACCACTCACGGGCATAATCGGTCTGCGGCCCGTAAAGCATGCTCTTCCGGAACATCTCACGGGCTTCATCGTCCGGCAGCGCAAAACTGTCGACGGAATCCCCGTAGTAACGGTAGCCTGAG
>JBAZRS010000399.1:0-5566 GCA_041662825.1 Victivallales bacterium
GAAAGAGGCGTACAGCAAGGACATGCTGGGACAGATGAGCGAAATCGGAATGGACTACCGCCGTTATGCGGCTGAAGAGGGCTTTGTCATCGTGCAGGGCGGCGGCTACGGCCGTCGTTTTTCAACCCCGGTCGGAGACGCCGTCAAGTCCGACGCGCTTTACAGGGAGGATGTCAAAACTGTCGCCCAGCTTGGTGACCGCGGCTTCTCGCTGTACACCGACTACTACGAGGTCAATGACAACCTGAAATGGGAAAATCTTGGCGGCAAAAAGGGATACTGCGCATTCGACTGCTGCACCCCGAGCGGGATTTACGAGCGCGAGCTCTACGCCATAGCCATGGCGGATTCCGACACGAGCTTCTTTGTTAACGGCGGCAACGGCTGGATGTTCGGAACACCGCCTGTCTTGAGCCCCTTCCTGCGCGAATTCCGCGCCCTGCCCGCATTGAGGTTCACACCCATGGAAAAGGCGCGCGATCCCGTCGCCGTCTGGACACGCGAAGTGAAGAAGGCTGAGGCCGACAAACTGAAACTGGCTCCCGGTTTTTATTTCTACGCCGTCAACAGGCTGCCGAAAAAGGTGAAGGTTGAACTCTCGATGGCAAACGCCTCCAAGGTCGTTCCTGCCGCAGGCGGCGAACCCCTCGCCCTCAAAAACGGGCAGTCGCTGTCGTTCGAACTCGAACCTTTCATGCTCCGTTCATTCCGCGCCGAGGGAAATGGCGTCACGATTAAGAGCTGTTCGGCGGAAACGCCTCCGGAACTGTCGAAGAAGCTTCTCCCGGCAATGGCGTTCGCAAAAAATCTTCTCGATGATCTGAGTTCCCGTCAAACCGCGCCAGAGCTTTCGGAACCCGATGCCCGCGAGGCGATCCGCCTGCTTAACGAATCTATCAAGGCCTATGCCGAAGGCCGCATCTGGCAGGCGAAGGGAAACCTTGAACGCTCCGCATTGGTCAGGATATATGACATCAACGGCAGATTCCCCGCCGGCATTCTCGAACGGAAAACCCCACACGGTTTCACGGACAAGCAGGATGCGCCCAAACTTGAATTCCCGGGACCGCAGGCGATAATCGGCGATCTGCGCGGCCGCCTTACAACAGTCACAGACCTATCGTACGACTCGGAAGGCAAGCTCTGGGCCGCATCACACGAGCAGGTCATGCTTTTCGACAAGGACGGCAAATATCTGAAATGCCTTTCGCTCACAATGGAGCACAAGCCGGATGAAGGCGATCCGAGATGGGCTCAGCTCTCCAATCCCCAGCATCTCGACACATGGTCGCTGAGAATCGCACCAGACAACCGTCTGGCCGCAATGTGCTGGCATACCAATCCGGCACTCTATGAGACGAATACAGGAAAACTCCTACGCCTCGAATGGGGGTACGGCTTCCCGGTTCCGGGAATGCGAAGTTCGCTGCTGGCAATAGATAAAACAGGGAATACATACATCAGTTGTCCTGAACCTGACAGCGCGAAAGGCGTCTATAAATTCCAAAAAAACGGCACAATGTCTTTTGACTATTCGGTCGACGGCGCACCCAGCAACAGGCTTGCCAACTCCACCGCTTCCGGCGGCGCAATCGACGCTAAAGGGAACATCTACCTTGTATCGTCTGACGGGATCAAAATCTTCTCGCCCGCCGGAAAGGAGATTGAATCCCTGACTTCCGACGAATTCAAAAAACTCGGGAAGATCGCGGTTCTTCCGGACGCCTCGAAGATTCTGGCTACGAGCTCCGACGGCAACACCGTCCTATGCTTTGAAAAAGGAATCTCTGCGAAGTTCGCAAAAGCATGGTCATTCCCTCTGCCCGCAAAAGCGAGCGCGTTGGCGCTCAGCCCGGATCTCGGCATCACTGTCGGATTCCAGAAGGAAACAAACGGGATTGTAGCGAGGGAATATGCAATCGCCAAAACCGGCCTGGATGCGAAACGCGATCTTATTTCCGGCACTGCCGCCGCCGATTCAAGCTCCATCGACAAATTCACCCAGCTCAAGGTCTACGACGGCAAGATATGCTACATCGCCCACAAAAAGATATGGAAGCTCACGCCCGGCTCCGAGCAGGCTGAACTTCTCTATGATCCTAAATTCCCAGCGCACCTAGAATCATTCGAGGCTTTTGCAATTGCGCCGAACGGCGACATATACATCGCCTCCCACTGGAACGGAAAGTCCAGGGGCGCCAACGTATACCGCGCCAAAAAGGAGAAGGACGGATATGCCGCATTGGAATATCTCAACGGGGGCAAACCTCTCCACGAGAATGTGTACTTCATCGTCACAGACATGGAGACGGACGGAAACGACTCGCTCATACTCCGCCTCCACGATCCGGAAAAAAATCCCAACGGGCGCAAGGTCTCAATATTCCGCTGGACACCGGCTTCCGACAAACGGGAACGCCTGGCCGAGGTCGGGATTGCCGGTGCCAACTATGGCGACTACGGGCTTTGCCGAACCGCAGACGGAGGGCTGATTGTCGCAGGCGGCACCACCCGCTCAGTCGTCCGCCTGTCAAAGGGGGGAGATGTAGTCTGGCGCAACTCCTTCGAGGCGCACCAGGGCGAGAGTTCAACTCCGTTCAGACAGCCTATCGGGATTGCAGCCGACAGCAAGGGCCGCATCTGGATTACCGAACCCGCAAGGAACAATTTCATCTGTCTGGATTCCAACGGCAAATTCCTGAAGTCGTACGGCAAGTTCGGAAATCTCGACAGCCGTGACGGCATGTCATTCTGCCGGCCGACCGGCATCGCCGCAATCAAGGATGCCAGCGGAGTAGAATGGCTCTATGTCGCAGATGTCGGCAACCAGCGTATTGTCAGGTTCATGATAAAATGACTGCCTTAATTGAGGAATACTCAAGTGAGAGGGACGGTAGTTTCATTGGCACATACTGAAAATCAAATAAGTTAGGAAGACGGACATGAACAGAAAATCATTGATCGGGTTTGCATCCGCATTACTCTGCGCCGCGGTGTTTGCGGATAACGTAGAACGGACGCTCTGGAGCGCTGATGACTATTATCCTGGCGGAAAGGGCAGACTGCAAGAGCTCCAGAAGGAAGACCCGAAAAAGGCTGTCGCCGGAAAAGTGACCTACGAATTCAATATCGATAAGTCCGGGTGGCACGAACTGACGATCTCCGGCTCCAACTCGCCGCGGATCTGGCTGGACGGAAAATATGTGGCGCACTACTTGACCCAAGACAAGCGCGACACGGACAAGAAGATCGGCTGGAAGATAAAGAACCTCCATCTGACGACAGGCAATCACAAACTGCAAATCATGTCCACCCAATTTCCGGCGCGTCTGCCGGACAAATGGAATCTCACGGAGGCAAGCACTCCTTTCCAGATGATTCGGGCGGAATTCGTGAGCAAGGACATCATGCGCCTGCATGAGCCAACCGTAATCAAGCTTGCAGGCGGAGCGCCGGACAAGGAGCTCTCCTTTGAGATTATCGCCGAAAACACTCTCACCGAAAAGCAATACGCGCTGGCGAAATCAGACTTCCCGAAAGGATATTCCGAGCGGGAGCTGAAGCTTCATTTCCCGGAGGAGGGAGTCTTCCGCATGTACGCAAAGCACGGGGACACTCTTTCCCGGCCGGCGGATCTCGGGCTTGGAACCGTCACGATCATCGACACAAAAAACATGAGCGGAGTCTCGAAGGACGTGAAGAAGGAGCTGCTTCATGACATCGACTGCGTAAAGCTGACCGATAACGGCAGGCAGCTGAGCCTTGGCGACGGATTCTGGGAGGCGTTCGGGAAAACACGTGTCACGACCTCCACGGCCGGCACTTACCGCGAAGGCGGAGACAATCTCGATCCGGATGTCCGAGTTGACAAAAGCAATAAAAAATCGAAGACCGGCTTCTCGTTCGACATTTCCGTTCCGGAGCCGCAGGTGCCTTATCTGCTCGAGGTCGAATACCCCGACGACGACCGAAGGACCGTCAATGTGATTATCCTTGCGGACAACGACGGCCCCGGACTCCACTACAATCAGGCGCATCTGGGAAGCGGCTACGAGACGGGGGACTATTATCCGCTCACCAACAAGATGCAGACGCATCAGGTGCTGTTCTGGGCGGACACCAAAAAAATGCGCGTCGCCATCATGAGCATGAATCCCGGCATGCGGTCCGCCGCCTCCAGAATCCGCGTATACAGGCTCTCGGCCATTCCTGACGGGCTGGGCGATAAACAGAACGGTCGGATCATGGCGGTATGGAACGAGGAGCCGGGACGCTGGTGGGCCACCATGCGCTCATTCAACTTCGGAGCGCAGGGCGGCGACATGCTGCGGGATTTTATCGGGCAGAGGCGCACGGCCGAGATGTGCCGTTACGCCGGCTACAACGCCATCAACACCACGGAAGCCTGCTATCAGACACCTACCTGGAAAAGCGATGAGCTGGAAGGCTGGTTCTCCCGCGGGCATGATGCGCCCCGCATGCAGGCTCTTTTCTGCGAGAAGTATGGCCTGAGCTACATCCCGGAACTTCATCTTTCCGCGCAGGGCTGGTTCAACAAGTACACTTCACACTCCATCAGCAAAAACCGCGACGACATACTGCTGTACGACCGGCTGGGCCGCAAGGCGGATCCGGACAACCAGGGCTGGAACCATGCTGGAACGCCCTCCACCCCGATATCCAGAACAAATACATCGCGATAATCCGGGAGCTGATGGACAGCATCGGCGACTCGCCCGCATTCGCCGGTGTCTCGACGCGCATGATGACCTGGGTCTGGATGAGCTGGAACGCCCTGCCCTCTCTGAACTGGGGATATGGCGACTGGACTGTCGGCGAATTCACGCGCGAAACCGGAATAAAGGTGCCGGGAGACAAGAATGACCCGCTGCGCTTTGAAAAACGTTTTGATTTCCTGACATCGAAGGACATGCTCCCCAAATGGCAGAAGTGGCGCGCTGACCGCATCATGGCGTTCCAGTTGAAGATCCGCGACACACTCCGCAAATCAAACCCGAAGGCTGTCCTTTACATTCCGCTCATGTGCAGCAAGCTGCAAGGCATGGACGGCGTGTTCGGCACGCTCAACGCCGGCAACATGACCGAAGTCCTGGGCGAAACAGGGATAGAGGTCGAGAGTCTTCAGTCCGTCGACGGCATAGCGGTCGCTGCGGGCGGGGCGGGAACCGGACGCCGTTACTCAACATTGCTTAACGACTTCAATCTTCATTCCGCCGTAAATAATCTAAACCATCTGCGCACCGCTCTTGGCCGCGAGCGCGCCACAAACATCGGCAATGCGTATTTCGAAGATCATGAGGCGATACCCATTGACCTGCTTGGCTTCCCTGAACGCAAGCCGGGCGCCTACTGCGGCGGCGCTGAAGCCGCAGGATACGGCATTCTGGAAAACTACTCCGTCCCGATGGCGGAACGTGACAGCAACTTCATCCGGACCGGCGGGCTGGCGTACTGCTATGGACAGCCTGCGTTCTTGAACGACTGGCTTAAGAACTACGAGGCGCTTCCCGCCGAGCCGTTCACAAAATTTGAAAAGGCCATCGAT
>JBAZRS010000400.1:0-3751 GCA_041662825.1 Victivallales bacterium
GGACTGCACCTGCACTTCATCAGCGACGACAGGAAATCCGGCGGGCATGTGCTTGACTTCCAATTGGAGGAAGGGTTCCTTAAGACCGACAGGACGGCGAACATTTTCCTGTCACTGCCCGACAGTCCTGAATTCAGCGCCATGGATTTCAGCCATGACCGGGAGAAGGACTTAAATAAGGTCGAGAAATGAAGTAAGGCGGGCTTTCCAGCCCGCCTGCTGAATTGGAATAACAGGCTGAAAAGCATGTCTTCCTAAACAAAAGAGGTAAAAACATGAAAAAAATGCTGGCCGTCATTTCCGCCGTCTGCTTCATCGTCGGATGCATTCCGTCGCTTCATCCCCTGTATACGGAGAATGACCTGATTTTCGAAAAGTCCCTTGTCGGCACCTGGGTTGACGAAAATCCAGAAAACACCTGGACATTTTCACATAGCGGGGAAAAGGAATACAAGCTCATTTGCACCGAAGACGGCAAACCCGGCGAATTCTCGGCGCATCTCTTGAAAATCAAAAACAAGATGTTCATTGATCTCTACCCTGCAGAACCTGAACTGAAGACGGACAACGGATTCTACAAGGCGCATCTGATACCCGCAGATACGTTCATGCTTGTGAAACAGATTGAACCGACCCTTCAGATGGCTTTTCTCAATCCCAACAAGTTGAAAGAAATCATTGCCAAGGATCCCAAGGCAGTAAAACACGAGAAACTGGGGAAGGATGATGACAGGGACATCTTCACGGCGTCACCTGCAGAACTTCAGGACTTCATCATGAAAAACATCGACACTCCTGATTTCTTCCTGGATCCGTCCAACCTCAAGAGACAGTCAAAAACCGCTTCCGACAAGAATATGCCTGAAGACAAAGCCAAAGAAAACAAATGACGGAGAAAATCAATGACTCAGAGAATTAAAATCGTCCTAGATGAAAAAGAAATACCCCGCGAGTGGTACAATATCCAGGCGGACATGCCGAATCCCATGAAACCGCCGCTCCATCCCGGCACACTGGAACCTATTAAGCCCGAGGAGCTCGGGGCCATCTTCCCCATGAATCTCGTTGAACAGGAAATGAGCACAGAGCGCTGGATAAAAATCCCTGAGCCCGTTATGGAAAAACTCGCACTTTGGCGCCCCTCCCCGCTCTACAGAGCCGTCAATTTTGAAAAAGCGCTCGGTACAAAATGCAAGATATATTACAAGAACGAAGGCGTTTCCCCGGCCGGAAGCCACAAGCCGAATTCCGCAATCCCGCAGGCATACTACAATAAGATATCAGGCGTGAAACGACTCACTACGGAAACCGGCGCCGGACAATGGGGATGCGCCCTGAGCATGGCATGCCAGATGTTCGGACTCGACCTGAAAGTCTATATGGTGAGGATAAGCTTCGAACAGAAGCCTTTCAGGAAGATCATGATGGAGACCTGGGGCGCAAAATGCGTTCCAAGCCCGAGTACCGACACTGCGGTCGGCCGCCAGATCCTCAAGGATTTCCCGGACACCCCCGGAAGCCTTGCCATCGCCATAAGCGAGGCCATTGAAGACGCCGTATCCTCAAAAGATACAAAATATTCCCTGGGCAGCGTCCTAAACTTCGTATGCCTGCACCAGACAGTCATAGGATTGGAGGCGGAAAAGCAGATGAAAATAGCGGGTGATTATCCTGATGTTGTCATAGGCTGCGTAGGTGGCGGCTCCAATTTTGCGGGAATCGCGTTTCCTTACATCCGCGACAGAATACACGGCAAGAATGTCAGGATCGTCGGAGTGGAACCGCATGCCTGCCCGACAATGACAAAAGGCCCGTTCATATACGACTTCGGCGACATGTCCAAGCAGACCCCGCTGATGCCGATGTATTCTCTCGGTCATGCTTTTGTTCCCGCACCGCTGCATGCGGGCGGACTAAGATATCACGGAGTCTCACCGCTTGTCAGCCAGCTTCTGAACGACAAGCTCATGGAAGCAAAAGCCGTAAACCAGCTCGAATGCTACAAGTACGGGGTCATGTGGGCGAGATCCGAGGGGTTCATTCCCGCGCCTGAAACGACCCATGCGATTGTAGCTGCCGTCGAAGAGGCACAGCAGGCGGACGCGGAAGGCAAGGAGAAAACCATTCTTCTCTGCTGGTCGGGTCACGGTCTGATGGACCTTGCAGGATATGAAAAGTATTTTTCCGGAAAACTGACCAACTATGAACTGCCCGACCACGAGATAGAAAAGTCTCTGGCAGGCTTAAAAGGCTATCCGAAGATTTAAATTAGGCGGCTTATGGCCGCAACTTTAAATAACTTGAACATCGAACTTCCAACTTCGAATGTATTCAGTTTTAATTCGATGTTCGATGTTCAAAGTTGGATGTTGGATGTTCAACTCTTTGAATTTCCTTAACGTGAACATATGCTTTTTCAGGAGAGTAATTTCATTATTTCCCTGAAAAAGTTTCAACATAAGCTGAAGTACCATGGATATCGTCATCGCCGTCAACGCCTTCAAGGGAAGCCTTTCCTGCATTGAAGCCTCAAATGCGATTTCGCGCGGAATAAGAAAAGCGCTTCCGGCGGCAAAAATTGTTTCATGCCCTGTTGCCGACGGCGGAGACGGACTGCTTGATGTCGTTAAATCCCTCCCCTCGGTCAAAACTGTAAAGTGCAAAGTCCTTGATCCGAGAAAGAAAAAAATAAACTCCGAATTCTGCTGGTTGGAGAACGAAAAAACCGCCTTCATAGAAATGGCTCTCGCATCCGGGCTCGCACTGCTCCCGGAAAGACTCCGCAATCCCATTGAGACAACGACCTATGGAACCGGACAGTTGATCGCCGAAGCGCTGAAACTGAAACCCCGGAAAATCATCCTCGGTATCGGCGGCAGCGCAACCTGCGATGGGGGTGTTGGGGCGGCAAGCGCTTTGGGAGCCAAATTTTCCGACAAGGCCGGAAAATTTATTACGATTCCTGACGGAGGAGATTTAAAGCGGATAGATAGCATTGACTTGACGGGCACAGACAAACGTCTGAAAAACACTGATATTGAAATTATCTGCGATGTCGGGAATCCACTACTCGGACCTAAAGGTGCTGCTGCAGTTTACGCACCGCAGAAAGGGGCGACTCCGGCACAGGTCAAGGAGCTGGAAAATGGGCTTGCGATATTTGCGGACAAGGTCCGCAAATATACTAAGAAAGATATCAGGAAAATGAAAGGCGGAGGAGCGGCGGGAGGAATAAGTGCCGGTTTTCATGCCTTATTCGGTGCCAAACTGAAAGCCGGGATTGACGTTGTTTTAGCGCTTGTCGACCTCGAGAAAAAAATCAAGAAGGCCGATCTAGTAATTACCGGCGAAGGAAAAATAGACAGTCAGACCGCCTATGGCAAAGCCCCCGCCGGAGTTGCGAAACTCGCAAAAAAACACGGAGTACCCTGCATTGCACTGTGCGGATGCGCCGGAAGGAATATATCCAGTCTGAAGAAAACAGGAATTAAATCAGTCTACCCGATCAGAATGGAAGCGAAAAGCGCTGAAGACTCCATGAAGAACGCCGCGAAATATCTGGAGATCACAGCGGAGAAGGCAATGTGGAAGTGCGGAAGTTCGAAAATCCGTCGTCGCTGAGAAGCTTCCGCCTACGCAAAGAAGCTACTGCGAGACAAGATGCCGGACACAGTGCGGAAGTTCGGGATTTCAGTGTATGGAAAAAGTAACTCGGGCATTCCTGCCCGATGCGGAATTAGGCATAATAAAA
>JBAZRS010000400.1:3761-5551 GCA_041662825.1 Victivallales bacterium
CTTGAACTCCAACAAGTTAATTCCCGAAAACAGCTCTAAAATATTGATTATTGAATTCTTTCTGAAAACCCTGACACTTGATCTCTTGGCTACTAGGTCACTATTAGCCAGGAGCAATCTTCCACGCGACTAACGACCCCACTTCGCTCTGCGAGCTACGAGGGGCAGGCCAACGACTGTCAACTATCTCACACCTTTTTCGCCGAGGCGCCTTCGCCGATTCCGCAGATTATTGTCTGGGTGTCTTTTCCGGTGCGGAGTTTGAAGGCGGATTTAATCCTGTCGCAATAACGTTCCGCTTCTTTTTCCTCTACGAGATGAATGCTTATCCCGCCGAATCCGCCGCCGCTCAGTCTTGAGCCTATGCAGCCGGGAATTGACTTGGCAAGTTCGACAAGATAATCAAGTTCAGGACAACTGTTTTCAAAATTCCTTACCGAACTGACATGTGATTCGAAAAGCAGTTTTCCGAAATCTCCTATTTTCCCCTCGTCAAGAGCTTTGACACCTTCAATGACCCTGGTGTTTTCGCCGACAACATGGAGGGCCCTCAGATAATCCGTCTTGTCCATCAGATTCTTCTCATCTTCAAGGAGTTTGAGTGAAACATCCCTCAACGCCTTAATCTGCGGATGTTTTCCCTCAATAGCCGCAACGGCCCTTTCACAGCTTTCGCGCCTGAGATTGTAGTCGGAATCAACGAGATCGTGCTTTACCATTGAATTAGCGACGACAAAGACGTAGCCGTCCGGAACTTTCACGTTCCTTATGACTTCGACCGTGCGGAAATCGCAGTAGATCAGGCTGTGCTCCTTGCCGAAAATGGAACTGAACTGATCAAGAAGACCGCTTTTTATGCCGATGTAGTTGTTCTCACTGCCCTGCCCTATCCTGGCCCAGTCGGCTGGAGAGAACTCGATGCCAAACGCCTTGTTGAACGCATAGCACGCCGAGACTTCCAGCGCTGCAGAGCTGCTCATGCCGGCGGAAAGCGGAACAGTGCTTGTGACAACGGCGTCAAACGCCCCGATCTCCTTCCCGCGCTTGCGAATTTCGCAAATCACGCCCTTTATGTAGTTTGTCCAATCGCCCTTTTTCGCAGTCCCGACCTCGTCGAGGTTGAAGCTGACCGGCTCACGCTCACCGCCGCCCTGAAGACTGCTGAAGAGGCGGCAGATTCTGCCTTTGACCGGGCTTAGTGCGATTTCAGTCGACTGATTGACTGCGGCGCTAAGGACAAGCCCGTCATTATAATCAGTGTGGTTGCCGAGAATCTCAAGACGTCCGGGCGCCCGGGAGAAAACCTCCGGATTATATCCGTAGACCTTTACGAAAAGTTCAATCGTCTCTTTTTCTGTTTCATGCATATTCATTTTCATATTTCCATTTGTTAATTATTTTTTTTCTTTCGGGTAAATTCCTTTTGAATTTACCCGAAAGAAAAAAAATATGCCCGGAAAAGATAAAACCGAATCCGGTTATTTCCAGTTTATAAACCTTAATTTCTCAATTTAGAGATTGACATTTTATCATAAAATACTTATGGTAAGCCCCTTTTGCGGATGATACGATTTTAGGGAACCAACATTAAAAATACAGAGAGTAAATCATGGCTATCACAGTTCTAGTCGGAGTTCAATGGGGAGACGAGGGTAAAGGCAAAATAATAGACGTCCTTACGGAAAACTCGGAAATGGTTGTCCGTTTCCAGGGCGGTAACAATGCCGGTCATACCGTTGAAATAGGCAAGGAGAAATTTGTCCTTCATCTTGTTCCTTCCGGTATTTTCA
>JBAZRS010000401.1:0-5535 GCA_041662825.1 Victivallales bacterium
AGACCAAGGTCGGTGAGCTTCGCCACCCCCTCCTCGTCAAGCATGATGTTCTCGGGTTTGACATCGCGGTGGATGAGTTTCGCCTCCTCCCATGCGAAGTGGAGGGCTTCCGCAATCTGCTGGATTATGTGGAGGGATTCGTCAATCTGGAGCTTCCCCTCCCTCTTTATCTTGCTCTTTACGGATTCCCCGCGCACATAGGTCATCGCCATATAGCATGTACCGTCCTCCTCCTCCCCGACGCCCAGCGCCTGAACAAGATTGGTGTGAATCAGCTGGGCGGCGGACCTGGCCTCCGCAAGAAAGGAGGCCATGCCTTTTGTGTTCGTATATTTTTTCGAGAGGACCTTTAATGCGACATTCCTGTCCAGGGATATCTGCTGGGCGAAATAGACAGTACCTATCGAACCCGCCCCGATTTTCTCCTTGACGATGAAGTCGCCGATGATTCTGCCGGGGCCGTAGGGATCTGTCGGAATGAAAGGCTGGTGTCCGCAGTTCGGACACAGCACCTTGTCCCCGAGATTCGACATCTCGACATCCTTGAGGATAAATGAACAGAAAGGGCATTGAAAACGCATTGTGTCTATTCCAAGCGGTGTTATTCGCCAATTATCTTCACAAGCACCCTTTTGGGCCTGCAACCGTCAAACTCGCCATAGAAGACCTGCTCCCAAGGCCCGAAATCAAGACGGCCCTTCGTGACCGCGACAACGACTTCCCGGCCCATTATCTGCCGTTTGAGATGCGCATCGCCGTTGTCCTCGCCGGTCCGGTTGTGCCGGTAGGCGCTCACAGGTTCATGGGGTGCAAGCTTTTCTAGCCAGTTCTCGTAGTCCTGATGAAGGCCGGCCTCGTCATCGTTGATGAAAACCGAGGCGGTTATATGCATTGCATTGCAGAGAAGCAGCCCTTCTTTGACTCCCGATTCGGACAGCGCTTTTTCAAGCTCGCCGGTAATATTGACAAATGCCCTTCTGGACGGAATGTTGAAAACCAGTTCTTTCCTGTGACTCTTCATGCAGTTCCATATTTTAAGCGTTTATAAAGTGTCCGGAGTTACAAATGAATTCAGAAGCCAGGAGTCAGGATTCAGAATAACCAGAAACGAAAAAGACGTTTTATTCTGGCTACTGACTACTGTATCCTGACTTCTCTATTCTGTAATAAGAGTTTTCAGTGCGCCAAACATAATCTTTATATTCAAAATATCAAGATGAATTCCTACCACCTGGGCTTGTCCCGCTTTCCCTCTTTTTTGTCCGAAGGCGGCTGCGCCTTCTTGTCAGTGTCGGATTTCTTTGTCATTCCCTCTTTTGCAAGGAATTCCTGCAGTTCTTTTTCGGTGGGTTCATCGGCTCCCCTCGGTTTGGGCGCCTGACTTGAATTCCTGATCTGTTCGACGGGACTGGAGTTCCCGTCATGCGAGGCGTATTTCTTCCATAGGATGAAAGCGGTCCCCATCACGGCAGACGTCAGGAACGCAAGCAAAAGGAAAATGACCAGGAGCATACCGCAGGAAATCCGGCTTTTCGTCTTCTGCGGTTCGGACTTTGACTTCCCGGACACAGGCTTTGAAACCGCCTTTTCAGCAGTCTTTTCGATGACAGTCTTGTCCTGCGGAGCCACAGCCCTCATGGTTGAGACTTCCTCGGAAGTTGAAACCGAATAAACCCGGTCCGCCTCTTTGTTTTTCGGAAGCGGAGTCTTCGGATACTGCCCCTGCAGCACGAGGGCGACATCGTTTCCGGCCTCAAGCCAGCTCTGCTGCCTTTCCTCCCTCTTCTTCGCCATCATCACTTCAAGAAGGGCGCAGCACTGTTTGGAAAGCGCTGGATTCCTCTCGCCCGCAGGGGGAAGCGGATCCCTGAGATGCCTGGACACAATCGCCATCACCGTGCTGGCGTCGAAAGGCAAAGTGCCGGTAAGCATATGGTAAAGTGTCGCTCCAAGTGAATATATGTCCGCACGGAAATCGATATTCTTGTCGCCCAGCGCCTGTTCCGGACTCATGTAATAAGGGGTTCCAACAAAGGTGCCTGTCATCGTGAGGGAATTGTCCTCATCAAGACTTTTCGATATGCCGAGGTCGAGGATCTTGGTTACGCCCTTCTTGTCAATTATGATATTTGCGGGCTTGATGTCCCTGTGGACAATCTTGAATTCATCCCAGGCGTACCCGAGCCCGTCGATTATGGATTTTGCAATGAGCAGCGCCTCCCTCTCGGGAATCATCTCTCCGCTGTCAATCCTGTCCTTGAGGCATTTGCCGTCGACATAGGAAATGGCAAGATAATAGAATCCGTTCTCGGACCCGGCATGGTACGCGGTCACGATATTGGGGTGATTGAGTTTCCCGGAATGCTTCGCCTCCTTGATGAACCTGTCGAGGAACTCCTTGTTCGAAGTGAATTTCGGGGAGAGGATCTTCAGGGCCACATGCCTGTCCATTGCCGCGTGGTAAGCAAGCCAGACTTCACCCATTCCGCCGACACCGAGCTTGTCCTTCAGCTGGAATCCGCCCAGCTCCAGCCCTTTCTGGATCCCGGGAATCGGGATCACCACGCTGCTTCCGCAGTCCTTGCAGATGATGACATTCCCGCAGAGGCTGCTGTCGGCGACAATATTCTTCTTACAGTCCGGACATTCAAATGTTATTGATGGCATATGCTTCCCGCCTTGTTGTTTCATTTACCATATTTCAACTAACGGCCATTTGCAAGATTAGGCAGGAGTCTTTGTGAACCTTGTCATCCAGACCGCCAAAGCGTTTTCCGACGCTTGTTTTTTTTCCGCTTATAAGTAATTTACAGCCCATCTTTTTTTACTTTTCAACAGCTCCGGGAGAATATAAATGAATGTCAGGGAAAGACAGCTTTACGTCTTGAGAATTGAAAACTTCCACAAGCGGATCGGCGAAAGGATTCTGGCAGAGACAATCGCCTTCGATGCGGAATACAGCCGCAGCGCCGAACCCGTCCCTTTTTCCAAACGCCTCGCAGGGAAGTACAGGAAAATAAAGGAAGGCGAAAAATGGGGCGAGGCCTGGGACAGCGCATGGTTCCACCTGAAGGGAGAAGTCCCGAAATCGTGGAAAGGCAGGGAGATTGTCGCCCGCCTTGACTTCAACGGCGAAGGGCTGGTTTTCGCCAATGACGGAATGCCCGTACAAAGCATCACAAAGGGTTCTGTCTTCCAGGCCGACTACAGCAAGGACATCCATTATCTTTTGAAATCATGCAGGGGCGGCGAGAAAATAGAACTGTGGGTTGAAACCGCCGCCAACAATCTTTTCGGAATCGACAGGACAGGCGATCCCAGCCCGACAGATCCGAACCGCCACGGCACATACACCGGCTGCGTCAACAACATCCGCCTCTGCATCTTCGACAGGGAACTCTGGACCCTCTGGCTGGATGTCGAAGTCCTCAAGTCAATGGTGAAAGGCCTCCCGGAAAACAGCGTCCGAAGAACCCGCCTGATACGCACAGTGAACGAAGCCATCGACGCTTTTGCCGACAATCCTGCGAATGCGGGTAAATGCTGTAGGATTCTCAACAGGGAATTGGTGAAAAAAGCTTCAAGTTCAGATTTGGGCACGACGGCCGTCGGGCACGCCCACATAGACACGGGCTGGCTCTGGCCTGTACGCGAAGGCATCCGCAAGTGCGGGAGGACTTTCGCAAGCCAGATCACCCTGCTGGAGAAATATCCGGACTATGTCTTCGGCGCATCACAGGCCCAGCATTATGCTTTTGTGAAGGAATATTATCCCAATCTCTACAGGAAGATAAAGGAGATGGTGAAGCAGGGGCGCTGGGAATGCCAGGGCGGAATGTGGGTGGAGGCCGACTGCAACATAATAAGCGGCGAATCCATGGTCCGGCAGATCATCCACGGCAAGAACCTGTTTATGGACGAATTCGGGATTGACGTGAAGAACGTCTGGATCCCCGACGTCTTCGGATATTCCGCGGCAATGCCCCAGATCATGAAAAAATCCGGGATTGATTTCTTTGTAACCCAGAAGATCTCATGGAGCCAGTTCAATGAGTTCCCGCACAACACATTCGTCTGGCGCGGTGTGGACGGCAGCGAGGTGATAACGCATTTCCCGCCGGAAAACACATATAACAGCGGACTGCACCCCGAAGGGCTCATGCACGCAAGGGAGAGATTCAAGGAGAATGACTTCATCGATGATTTCCTTACACTGTTCGGAATCGGAGACGGCGGAGGAGGACCGAAAGAGGAATACATTGAGCGCGGTCTCAGGCTTGCCGACACGGAAAGCGTGCCGAAAGTCAGATTCGGCAGGGCCGAGGACTTCCTGGAAGGCCTCAGGAAACACGAAAAGGATCTTCCCGTATGGGTGGGCGAACTCTATCTGGAACTCCACCGCGGAACACTGACAACACAGGCCCTCACTAAAAAAGGGAACCGCAAACTCGAGCAGAAATTGAGAAATGTCGAATTCCTCTGTTCCTGCCTGCCCCTTGCAAAATATCCCTCAAAAGAGCTGGACTTCATCTGGAAGAAACTCCTCCTCAACCATTTCCACGACATCATTCCCGGTTCCAGCATCCACAAAGTTTATGAGACAACACAGAAAGAGCACAGGGAATGCCTGGAAAAATGCGACGAGATCATAGCAAACGCCGGCAATAACCTTTTTGAAAAAAATGCGGACAGCCTGGTGGTCTCAAACTGCCTTTCATACCCGTTCAGCGGAGTGGTGGAACTTCCGTCGGACTGCGGGCTGATTGACGAGGACGGCAACGAAATCCTCGTCCAGAAAGAGGGCGGAAAGACTGTTGCCCTCGTTGAAATCCCGCCGCAGAGTTTCAAGGTTTTCGAAAAAGCGGGCAAGGCCCCCAAAGGCGAGACCGCCCCGGGGAAAGAGCTCGTGCTTGAAAATGAACTCATCAGATATGAGTTTGAAAACGACGGGACGATCAGGAGGATTTTCGACAAGGAATGCAACCGCGATGTCCTTGAGAAAGGCGGCAGGGGCAACCTGCTCACCCTTTACAAGGACCGCCCGGCAAACTATGACGCCTGGGACATTGACATCTATTACGAGAAAAGCGTATTGGAAACCGCCGGCGCCGTCAAGGTTGAGAAGATTCCCGGCGGATATGTCAGGACCGGATTGAAATTCACGCTTAAAGTCGGAGTTTCCGAAATTGTCCAGCATGTCTATCTCGCGTGCAACAGCAGGCGAATAGACTTCCAGACCAGGGTGGACTGGAAGGAAAGGCACAAGATGCTCCGCGTCTCATTTGCCACCGACATGAGGAGCGAGAGGGCGAATTACGACATACAGTATTCATACATGCACAGGAACACCCATCGCAACACCAGCTGGGACCGCGCGAAATTCGAGGTCGTCGCACACCGCTATGCCGACCTTTCAGAAAACGAATACGGCGTGGCCATCCTCAACGACTGCAAATACGGCCATAAGATTCTGGACAACGTCCTCGATCTGAATCTCCTCCGTTCACCGACGGCACCGGATCCCGATGCTGATCT
>JBAZRS010000402.1:0-5488 GCA_041662825.1 Victivallales bacterium
CAAGCTCGATTCCGAATCCGGCAAGCTTCTGCCAAACGATCCTACGGAGATCAAGATCAGACCCGGAGCCGGACCCAGGCATTTCACATTCAGCCCGAACGGAAAATTCGCCTATCTCATCAATGAACTGGATGAGACAATAATTGCTTTCGGTTATGACTCGAAAAACGGTAACCTCACTGAAATCCAGACCATTTCAACATTGCCGGAAGATTTCAAGGGCACGAGCATCTGCGCTGAAGTCAGGGTTCATCCCAATGGGAAATTCCTCTACGGCTCCAACCGCGGACACGATTCGATTGTCACTTATAAGATCGATCCTGATAAAGGGACATTGACTCTGCTTGGATTCCAGAAATCAGGAATCAAGAATCCAAGGAATTTCAACATAGAGCCCACAGGCCGCTTCTGCATTGTCGCCAATCAGGACGCCGATACCGTCCAAGTCTTCCGCATCAACCAGGAAACAGGCCTTCTGGAACCCACGGAACACGTGATCAAAGTCCCCAAACCCGTCTGTGTGCGCTTCTTGTTCTAAAATGATGGGATAAGTCCCAAATGCTACTAAGGTAAGGCTCCTTTAGAGTAGCGCGGGTCTATCTGACCCGCGAATCTCGGGTCAGATAGACCCGAGTTACTTCAGCGGGAAACCTTATTTTTAGCACTATTCGGATAAGCCTCTAATTCTTCCCCGGGAACGCCAAGCTTCTGCTTGGCGTATTGGATTTCAAGACGGCCGATCAGGAGATCGTCGTTCGCAGAATGACAAATGCCAATTCCAAATTCAGCTTCTTCTGCCTTCCCTGATGGCCCCGATTATGTCTGAAGTTGACAGTTTCAGGTTAATGCCTGGCACGTCCAAAGGGGATTTTCCGGTCTTTTCCGGCTTTAAAAGGAATGTCTGCCCGTCTTTTCTCCTGATCCTGACGCTTCCTTCCTGATTTGCCTTATTCAGCACGGAGGCGAACTTCTGTCTCGCTTCGGAATATGTAAATACAGTCATCAGATACCTCCTGCAAGTTTTATGTTTAGTGATTTTGCGGCGGATTTCAAACCGTCATCAAGCGTAAGCAAAGGCGAATGTGTTTTCAAAGAACAGGCAAGGAGATAGGCATCGTATGCATAAATCTTTAACCTGTCAGACAAATCAAGTGCTTCGGAAATCTCCACGTCAACAAACCTGATGGGAATTACTGCATATACCGATAGAGCCCGCCTAGCCTCTTTAACAGTGATCTTGTTTCTCTTTAACATTGCGGAAAAAGCGTTTCCTATCTCCCAATGGACTGACGGAGGGGCAAGGAGCTCCGCACCAAGGGTTGCCTGCAGCAGGGATTCTCTGTGCGGCTCATTTGTGATGACTGCAATTATTACAGATGTGTCAATGACAATTTTCATACACAACTCCTCCGTTGTACAATTGTACATCACGAAGCAGGGAAATCAAGACTGTCTTGATATTTTTCCCATTCGATTGCGTCCGCAATAGGATGGAGGAGCAAACAGGTTTGGAAAGGAAAAGGGAGCGGGGAAGGGAAGAACCTTTCCTGAAAAGGTTTTCCCTTCCCCGCATTCAATTCATCTTACACAGTATACGTGGAGGAAGTCGTCTTTCCGCCGAGTTCGCACCAGTCGGTGTGGAAGAACTGGCCGCGCGGTTTGTCGACTCTCTCGTAGGTGTGTGCGCCGAAGTAATCCCTCTGCGCCTGGAGCATGTTTGCCGGCAGCTGAGCGGAACGGTATGCGTCATAATACGAGAGTGCGCTTGAGAATGCCGGAACCGGAATCCCCATCTGCACTGCGGTCGCGATGACATTTCTCCAGGAGGTCTGGCAGTCGTCGATGACTTTCGTGAAGAAAGGATCGAGCAGAAGGTTCTCAAGTTTCGGATTCTTGTCGAATGCCGCCTTGATGTCCTCGAGGAATTTCGCGCGGATGATGCATCCGCCCCTCCACATCAGGGCTATTTCACCGTATTTCAGGTTCCACTTGTACTCGGCGGCTGCAAGCTTCATCATCTGATAGCCCTGGGCGTATGAACAGACTTTTGAAGCATAGAGGGCTTTCCTGATGTCTTCGATCATCTTTGCCCTGTCGCCTCTGTCCTTGAAATCGCAGACGGGACCGTGCAGGATCTTTGAGGCCGCGACACGCTCCTCCTTGACCGCCGAAACGCATCTGGCGAAAACCGCTTCCGCAATTGTCGGGGCCGGAGAGCCGAGATCAAGGGCGCTCTGGCTTGTCCATTTGCCTGTACCCTTCTGTCCTGCCGTGTCAAGTATGACGTCGATCACAGGCTTTCCGGTCTCGGGATCCTTCTTGGAAAGAATGTCCCTGGTGATTTCGATCAGGTAACTGTTGAGCTCGCCTTCGTTCCATTTCTTGAACACGTCATGCATTTCGCTGGCCGACATGGCAAGAACGTTCTTCATGAGGAAATAAGCTTCCGAGATCATCTGCATGTCGCCATATTCAATGCCGTTGTGGACCATCTTGACATAATGGCCGGCCCCGTTGTCGCCGACCCATTCGCAGCAGGGGCTGCCGTCCGCGACTTTTGCGGAGATCGCCTGGAAAATCGGCTTCACATGCGGCCATGCGGCGGGATTTCCCCCGGGCATTATTGACGGGCCCCTGAGTGCGCCTTCTTCGCCGCCGGATACGCCTGTACCTATGAAGAGGATTCCCTTTTCGGCAAGGTAATTTGTCCTGCGTATGGTGTCTGGGAAATGACTGTTTCCGCCGTCGATTACAATGTCGCCTTTCTCGAGGTAGGGCAGAACAAGCTCGATGAAATCGTCAACCGGTTTTCCGGCTTTGACCATGAGCATTACCTTCCTCGGCCTTTCCAGGTTCTTGGAAAGTTCTTCAAGACTGTGGCACCCTATGAAATTCTTGCCTTTGCCGCGCTCATTCATGAAGTCGTCGACTTTGCTCACGGTACGGTTGAATACCGCCACGGTGAACCCCTTGCTTTCCATGTTCAGCACGAGATTCTCTCCCATTACAGCCAGACCTACAAGCCCGATGTCCGCTTTTTTCGTTTTCGCCATTTTTACTGTCTCCTTATTTAACGTTTTGCGTTATACCTGTTTTACATTCATTGGAAAAGAAACGCGTCAGCAGAGTGACGCGGCTACAGCTTGGATTTGTTGTAGCAACGGCACTCTGTTGCCGTTCTATTTGATTACATCCTTTTTAAGTCAACCTCAAATCCCAATCTCCCTAAAATCCCTGCGAGATCCGCAGTGTCATTTGCAAGTTCGATCTTGTAGACCGGGAATTCCCGTCTCAGCGGATATTCCTCCCTCAATTTCTCAAATCTCTCCGGAGACTGCCTGAGTCTTTTATCATCTTCCCTAACATCATAAGAAAATTTTACTGCCTCCAGTAAAATTTGTTCTTTAGACTTACCCGCGCAGTCGATTTTAATAACCGTCACCGGAGGTTTTGGCACATCCGCCGGATACCAGTTTTCAAGTTGGCTGATTCCGGAGAATTTCGCGAGAGCCTGCACACTCATTGCCGTCCCGTTGGCCTTACCGTCGGTGGAATATCCCGCAATGTGCGGTGTTGCGAACTTCGCAAGAGCGAGCATTTCCAGATCGATGTTCGGCTCATTCTCCCAGACATCAAGTATTGCGCCGGCAATACGTCCTGTGTCCAAAATATTTTTCAATTCCGCTGTGTCGGTTACTTCGCCCCTGGAACTGTTTATAAACCACGCGCGTTTTGCGATCGAATTGAAAAATATTTTATTAGCCATGTGATAAGTTTTGTCAGGCCCATCCATTGTCAAAGGCACGTGAAATGTGATAATGTCAGCTTCCGCCTTTATCTGCTCAAGCGAAACAAAATCCTCTTCTCCTTCCTTCCTTGCGCGGGGAGGATCGTTGAGGAGAACCTTCATCCCGGATGTTCTTGCGAACTTCGCAACCTTCGATCCCACGTTTCCGACTCCGACTATTCCGATCGTCATGTCCGAGAGGCTGAACTTCTTTTCCACCGCCAGACTGAGAATTGCGGAAGCGATGTACTGCGCCACCGACGAGGAATTGCATCCGGCCGCATTTGTCCAGGTTATCCCCTTTGAATCGCAATACGCCCCGTCGATGTGGTCGAAGCCGATTGTCGCAGTGGCGACGAATTTTATGTTTGTCCCCTCGAGGAGATCCCTTCTGCATTTCGTCCTGGTGCGCACAATGAGCCCGTCAGCATCGAGCAGATCGGACTTTACGATCTTCGCACCGGGCAGATAGACGACTTCCGCATAAGGCTCAAGAACACCCTTGAGGAACGGTATTTTATTGTCGCATACGATTTTCATTTTCACCTCAAAGAAACAAAGTAGCAAAGTTTAATAAATTATTCGTTTAATTCCATCCTTAATGAGAGGAACATTGAAGTTAACCAGAAATCCGAGATGCATATTGCTTAATTTAAGGTATGTCATCAGTTGTGCCTGATGAACCGGTAGAATATCTTCAACTGCTTTTAGCTCAAGAATTATCCGGTCTTCGACAACTATGTCAAGTCTTAGGCCTGAGTCTATTCTTAATCCTCTATACATTATAGGAATCTCTTTCTGCTTTTGAAAATTCAGACAAGATGACTTCAATTCTTGACATAAACAAAGTTCATAGACTGATTCAAGAAGCCCTGGTCCTAGATTGCTGTGGACATTAAAAATACAATTGACTATGCCCTTGGCAATTTGCTCAGTTTCATCTGGAATTACTATATTTTTCATTATCTTTATTAACTTTGTTTCTTTGCGGTGAAATTAATCTTTCCAAGGAGGCAATTCGGGGAGGGCTTTCTCCAGGTCCGCCAGGAGTTTCTTCTGGTAGTCGCCCGCAAATGTTCCCTTGAAGAACCTCTCGATTCCCTCTTCTGCAAACTGCTTCCAGGAAGCTTCCTCGTCTCCGGGGATGATCGGGAAGAACAAAGCCTTGCTACCCTGTGCCGCCTTCAGGTCTCCGTACGCATCGCCGACCATAAGGACTTTGTTTTCACCGTAGTTCTTGCCCAGTGTCGCAAACATGAGATGCTCAGTTTTTGTTCCGTGTTCCTGACCGGCGATGCATCCGAGATAATGGTCGATCTTGTTTTCATCCCACTCGCGTTTCAACGCTTCAAGGGGAGTCTGGGAAACCACGATCATGTCGGCTTTCACCTTGCCTTTGTCGAGGACGGTTTTCACGCCGGGGAACGGAGGGCATCCGTAGACCATGTCCGCTATCCTGATGTTCACTTCCTTGCTCCAGGCGAGAAGCATTTCCAGTTCCTTGTCTCCAGAGCTTTTAACTTTCGCCTCGAGGGTCGGATTGCCGAGTTTTGTCTCCTCCTTGAGCCAGGCGTCAAGCGATTTCATCTCCGGAACGCTGATTCCGCGGTCTTTGAAGACTTTGCGCTTGCGCATCAGCGCGAGCGCCTTCTGGACGGCGAGGAACCTGTTGCAGCCGCGGTCCTTGCTGTAGAGGTTGAC